>JALRKV010000013.1 GCA_023254735.1 Pseudomonadales bacterium
CTACCTAGGCGTTACCTAAACGTTACCATGTGACACATATCACAAATCAGACTAAAATCCGCTAGTTACATAGGAAATACAGCGACGATTTAGGGGATCAAAAAGCCAAACCGGATGACACCAACTAACAAGTTTGTCATCTAAATTATTGTAAAATATATAATTTTTACAATATTCGTGGAATATTCTCGTTCTTGCTATCTATTATCAAAAAACTCAAAAAGTGTTACCAATATTCAACGTTTGTGTTACTATATGCCCCGTTGCTGGATAGGGAGGCGTCGGGCCTCAGACTAAAGCAACAACATAAGTTCAGGAGATTGTCATGAGCAACGCACTCAAAAGAGCGCGCCCCGTAGTAGAAGCCACTGTTGTCAGCGTCGCATTAATAATCGCTGCCCTATCAGTGCCCGCTGCGATAGTGCTCGCCAGCGTTTAAACGCAGCAACAAAGGAATTGAAGGTGCCCGCTAGTCACCGCGTGCACCGATAAAGGTGAATGACACCGAGTCAGGATTACGACACCCCCCACATTTTTTCTGTGCATCTTGAACACCAAATTTCTCCCCGAGGTTTGGTGTTTTTTTTTGCGTTAAAAATCGACTACTTTCAATTTATCGACGAAATTACAGGGCTTATGACTACTATCTAATTGCTCTGCGATCACCCGATCCCACCCTGTTGCGCAGGCACCTGGCGAGCCCGGCAAACAGAAGACAATGACATTATTCGCAATCCCCGCAAACGCTCGGGATTGTATTGTCGATGAACCAATTTCCGCATGGGAGAGCTGACGAAAGAGTTCACCAAACCCGTCGATGGACACGTCAAATAGCGGCTGAATCGCTTTCTGAGTATTGTCGCGGGGAGTAAACCCTGTTCCTCCGGTCATCACTATTGCCTGTACGCCGGGGTCGGCTATTAGCCGAGAAACCTCGGCCCGCAATTGATAGACATCATCTTTAATGATGCTTTTGTGGCAAAGACTATGGCCCGCAGAGACAAGGCGCTCCACGAGCACGGCGCCCGACCGATCAGTTTCCTCAGTCCGAGTATCAGACACTGTTACCACTGCTATTCGCAGACTTTTCATCACTTCACTCATTCATTGTCCATCCTGATTACTTCACGCAGCCGAAAAGGCGTAGGCGGCCATCTGGCAGGCCCCTCGTTGCAAACAAGTGACGCTGCGGCGAAGCACAGCAGCACTAACCGCCCGTCATGTTCATCAATCGAACGGGTTGCGCGTAGTCTTTTTCGTAGAAATAGTGTCGTTCGGGTTTGAGGTCCATTGCCGCTATTATCGCGTCGCGCAGCATTGCCTCGCTAAAATTTTCTGCCCTCAAAATCGCCCTCAAGTCCATCGAGTGCTCATTTCCCAGGCATAAAAGCAGTCGCCCTTCAACGGTGACCCGAACCCTATTGCAGTCGCCGCAAAAATTATGTGTCACTGGAGAGATGAAACCGATGCGCGATTTGTAACCCTTCACGTCTACGTAGCGCGAGGGCCCTGCGGTTTTAGCCGTACTCTCAGAAAGCTCGAAGCGCGAATCTAACAGCTCTCGAACCCATGCGTTGCTGCAGGTAGTGTCCTCACGGGCGTGATCGGAGGCTTCTCCGAGTGGCATTTCCTCAATAAAGGCGATATCGATATCGCGTGCTAAGGCGTACTCCGCTAAATCAATGACTTCGTCTTCGTTATAGCCGCGCATGATGACGCTGTTGAGTTTCACTCTATCAAAACCCGCCGCTCTCGCAGCATCGATACCTGCGAGCACTTTGTCGAGCTTACCCACTCTGGAAATCCGTTTGAAACGCTCAGCGTCTAGGCTATCAATACTCACGTTCACCCGTGTGACGCCTGCAGCACGCAGAGGCGCGGCGTACTTATCAAGCTGAGCACCATTAGTCGTAATCAGCAGCTCTTCTAGATCAGTGAGTCGTCCTAAGCGCTCTACGAGCGTGATTACATCGCTGCGCACCAGGGGCTCGCCCCCCGTCAAACGAATCTTTGTCACCCCTAAGTCAACGAAGGCTTTGCCGACGAGAAACAACTCCTCGAGGCTCAGTATTTCCTTACGCGGCAAAAACGTCATCTCTTCGGTCATACAGTAAACACAGCGAAAATCGCATCGATCAGTGACCGACAACCGAATGTAATCGACTTGGCGCCCGAATTTGTCGATTAATGCCTTGCGGTTAATGCCGTTGTTACTTGCTGCCATGCTGCAGATCCTTCTCCATCGCTGTTGAGGTTCTCGGCCAATTAGCTGAGCCCAACTATACCTTTCTTCACACCTTATTGCAGGCCTCGCAGGCCAGGTCTACGGTATCACCTGAGCAGCTGCGCCGCGATGCCCCAGAGCGTGCATCCCATCAGGGTGTCGATAACCGGCGCCGCACGCAAGACGAAGAATCTAACCTGCGGGCGACCAATGACGAGCGAGAGCCAGGCGAACCAAGCGAAGGTCGCGAGCATCAAATAGCTACCATAGATCGCTTGATGCGCTATTGTCGTCGCAGGGTCAATAACCACGGCAAACAAGGCGAGAAAGAAGAGTGTCGCCTTCGGATTAAGTCCATTCGTGGCGAAGCCAGTGACGAAGGCGCGGCGCGCAAGCTGGAAAGACGGGGTTGGCGTATCGTCTTCAGCGACCGCGAGACCTACGGAGTTCGATGATCGCCGAAGCCTGAATTCGCGAAACGCCGAATACAGAGACTGGCCTCCAAGAAAAATCAGCAAAACCGCAGCACCCACCTTCATGCCCAAAAACAGTATGGGCGAGCTCGCGATTAGCACAGCAACGCCTAGGAGACAGTAGCTTACGTGAAGGCCTATACCTGAAGCGATACCAGCACTCGCCCAAAGCCCGGCAAAACTTCCGTTCTTGAGTGTCTGCCGGAGCACGATGGCAAAATCAGGTCCGGGCGATGTCACCGCGAGAAGGTGCGCGAGAGCGATCGTGCCAAACTCAGTCCAATTCAACGACTACTCGACCTCGTCACTAATCGTGAGCCTGATAACCGTCTGCTGGGTCTTATGCGCAAAATCCTCAGAAACAACGCGATAGTCACCTCGAGTAGGATTCGCTGTGCCAGAAAGCGAAACTAATGCCGACACGCGAACCAAATCCGCCGAACTCAGATTGAATGGCCCGACTTGCGAGGAATTATCCAGAGTGATCGTCGCAGGAAGATCGGCAACCCGAAGCTGTGCAGCAGCGAGCGGCGGCATTCCTTCGCGCTCAGCATTACGCACTGCCACAAAAACCCGCAAATCAGGCGCTATTACCAAGCCCTCTGCCAGAGCGAGTTGAACCTCTATCACAGGTCCTGCGATCTGCTCGCCAGACTCTTCCTGCATCAGCCGCTGTGCATTCGCAATTTCTGCTCGCAGAGACTGCGCCTCAGGAGAATTCGGGTCGAGTTGAATAAGTATCCGCCAATTAGCGATAGCGGCTTCATAGTCACCCCTGTTCTGCGCATCCGCTGCGAGCAATTGAATGATGGCAATTTCGTTGGGGTTAATTGCACGCGCTTGTTCAATGAGCGCCTCGAGTTCAGGCGTGAACTGGAATTCAGACTTGATGTAGAGTGCCAGCGCTGCACGCCCAAGCACTAGCGCTTCTTCGGGCTGACCGCCAAGCCGCTGCGCTGCCTGCCGATAGGATATTTCAGCCTCGTTAAATCTGCCTATCGTGGCGAAGTTTTCGCCTAAGAAATACCAAACCCAAGGATTCTCATTCCCATTTTTTACCAGATCGCCCAGTTGGGTCACCAGTGCTGAGGCGGCAGCAGCGTCTCCCTGAGCGGCCAGCGATGCTTGAAACAATCCCATGACCTGGACGTCTTCGATGTAGCCCCAGCGTTTATAGAGTGTGACGGACATTGCAGGAAGCACGATGACGATTAAGCCCACGATGAGCCAACCACGCGGAGAGTGTACGGGCACAGCCCTCTTCGGCATTGCCTCCTCAACGTCGTCGAGCAGAGACTGCTGTAGTTCGCGCAGCAGAACGGCGTGTTCGTCTGCCTCTATTTCGCCCTCTGCAAGATCCTGAGCAAGCTCACTTTCTCTTTCCGCGAAAAGCCGCAGATTTTCGCTGCGCTGAACACTATCGACCGCCACTTCATCGACCCCGTTCGCTCGAAAGAAAGGAACCACAAAAAAAGCAAGGGCCAGAGCGGCAAGCGCTGCAGCTAAACTCCAAAAAAGCATAATTATCCTGTTGTTCTCTCTGTTTGCCGCGTCGCGCTCGCACCGATTCGCTGTGAGAGCGCCCTACTCATTCGGGTTCTCGGCAGCGGCTTTCGACCTACCGTGTTCGGCGATTAACGCATCTAGACGGTTCTTTGACTCACCGGTAACGACCACCGGTTCTGCATCCATCCTCTTCGCCTTTCGCCAAATACCAACAAGCACTATTGCACCGATGAGGAAAAATAACAGAGGACCGAACCACAGCAGTATCGTTTCTGGTTTTAGCCGCGGTTTGTAGAAGATGAAATCGCCGTAGCGCTCATACATAAACTGTTCGATCTGCTCGTCGCTCATTCCCTCCATGATCATCCGATGCACCTCCCGGCGCAGGTCTTCGGCGACGCCACCTGTGGACCCTGAAAGACTGGTATTTTGACACATGGGGCAGCGCAGTTCGTCCGACAGCGCACGGAACCTTTTTTGCTGTTCCTGCGTTTCGAATTCGAATGTATCGACTTGTGCAATGCTTATCCCCGGCTGGGAAACAGCGAGAATCAAAAATACGAGGCAGAGAAAACTGAATAAACTAAACCTTCCTAACCCTGCTTTACTCGTTAAATGCCTACTCATCATTTGGCCTCTTCCGCTCTGAGTTCGGCGATCGCCGGCTCAAAGACTTCGCGCCACACCGTTTCATCGAGGACGCTGACATGTCGGTAGCGAATAACCCCCTCACTATCGACTAGGTATGTCTCAGGTGCACCGTAGACACCGAGATCGATACCAAATCGTCCAGGTTCGTCGAGTATGCTAAACACATAGGGATTACCATTCTCTTCCAACCAATTAAGCGCCAAGGCTTTTTGGTCGCGGTAGTTGACACCAACGATGGGAATCTCGCCTGATTCCGACAAACGCATAAAAGTAGGGTGCTCGACTAGGCATGGCAGGCAATAGCTGCCCCAGACGTTGAGCAGAAAGGGTTCAGACGGCAAAGAGTCGTTAGTTACGGAATTACCGTCAACCGTCATAAGATCAAATGCCGGCATTGGCTTGTCGATCAACATAGACGGCAGCTCTTTGCTGTCAAGATACAGTCCCCGCCACATGACTAGCGCCAAAAGCACAAAGGCGGCTACTGGCAGGAACGCGAATGAACGACTCATCTCTGTTGACTCCAAATAGAAAAACTCCGCACAGCCTCACGCCGCGGAAAGCCTTAACGCCGTTAGTAGTTCTCTGGCTATAGCGGTGTTCAGGATTTTATCTAGTAACAATCCAAAAACTATCGGGCAGCTACCTCGACTGACTCAACTGAATCAGCCGGTGCAGCGGCTTGCTTCTTAACAGCGTGCTTTTCAAGCGCACGGCGGTAGCGCTTGTCACCCGCGGCCACCACGCCGCCTAAGCACATAAAGATCGCACCGAGCCAAACCCAACGCACGAAGGGCTTGACGTAAATAGTCATCGACCAAGCGGCGGCGCCCTTCTCTTCACCGAGAGTCACGAAGAGGTCGCGCCAGAATCCGGCGTCAATGGCCATCTCAGTTGAAGGCGTCCCGCTAGCAAGATATAGGCGCCTCTCGGGATGCAGTTCACGCAAAAACTCTTCGCCACGGTAAACCTCAAGCGTTGCTTCCATACCGCGGAAATTTGGCCCGGTAATTGGCTTCGCGCCAACAAATTCGAAGGCATAACCTCCGAGATTCATACGCTCTCCAGGGCTTAACAGCACACTTTTCTCTGTGGAGTAGACACTCGTGAGCGCTGCCCCGACTATCATGGTGGCCACCCCTAAATGCGCGAGCTGCATTCCGTAGTAGCTCAAGGGCAGCGAGGCCAGCCCAGCGCTAAGTGTCTTTTTGTTCGCCACTTTATTTTTTATGTCCCTCACAGCCGAGAGAAGTATCCAGAGGGCGAGAACGATGGTAATCGTTGGCCCAAATCCGAATTCGAGAGTGATCATAAGCGGCAACGCAATACCCAGGCCTAGACTGATCACACCAACCCAGAGAAGCTGAGTCGACAAATAGCGCCCTGAGGTCTTCTTCCATCGAGAGATCGGTCCGACGCCGAGGACCAGCGCTAGCAAGGCCATCAAGGGGACGAAAATCGCGTTAAAGTAAGGTGGCCCAATAGAGATCAGATCATCGGTCAGCGCCTGATAAACCATCGGGAAGAGCGTACCAAGAAACACCGAGGCAGCAGACACAACCAAAATGAGATTGTTCACAAGGAGGAGCATTTCTCTCGACAAAATTCCGAAACCAAAACGCCCCCGCAGCAGCGGTGCGCGCAACGCGAACAGCAAGAGCGCCCCCCCGACCGACAGCGTCAAAATAGCGAGAATAAAGACTCCACGCTCCGGATCCGTCGCGAACGCATGTACCGACGTGAGCAGCCCCGAACGCGTTATGAAGGTGCCAAGCAGGCTCCCCGCGAACGCGAGAATCGCGAGCATCACTGTCCAGCTCTTGAATATCCCTCTCTTCTCGGTCACTGCGAGCGAGTGGATAAGCGCCGTTCCGAAAAGCCAAGTGATAAGCGGTGGGTTCTCAACCGGATCCCATGCCCACCAGCCGCCCCAGCCCAGCTCGTAGTAGGCCCACCAGCTGCCAAGCGCGATCCCAATAGTGAGAATAGCCCAAGCGACATTTGCCCAAGGCCGACACCAGCGCGCCCATGCTGCATCAAGCCGGCCGCTCAACAGCGCGGCCATAGCGAAGGCAAACACAACAGAAAATCCGACATACCCCATATACAGCGTAGGTGGGTGAACAATAAACCCGAAGTCCTGCAGGGCTGAATTCAAATCTGCACCATCCGCAGGTGGCAAGGGCACGATTCGATCGAATGGATTGGAGGTAGCGAGCATGAACAGCAAATAGCCCACGCTCAATAGCCCGAGGACGCCGAGTACACGTGCGACAAATTCGAGAGGCATGCTTCGGCTAAATACGGCTACGGCCAACATCCAGCCTGCAAGCATAAACGTCCAGAGGAGAAACGAGCCTTCATGCCCTCCCCAGACTGCGGTCAATTTGTAGCGAAACGGCAGCAGAGAATTAGAGTGTTGCTGGATGTAGGTGACAGAAAAGTCGTCGACGGCAAACGAATATGTTAACAGCACATAGGCAAGGCCAATAAAAACGAAGACGCCCGCGACCAAGGGCCTCGCTAGCCCCATGAAACGAACGTTGCCGCTCGCGGCTCCGTACAGGGGAAAGGTTCCGAGCAGAACGCACAAGCAGAGCGCGAGAATGAGAGCAAAATGTCCTAGTTCTGGAAGCAAAGAGTCCTACCTCGGTGCAGGGCACCATCTTTTATTTCGAAAGGGCGAAGCGTTAGCATGCTGCTGCTTTGCCTGAGACTTCATGTTTTACCGAGCCAAGCTTGTTTCAAGCCCTAGTAACTAGGCTTGTAGCCCTCGCTTGGCATAACACCTTGCGCGCCGGTCCCGGCCGCGTCCAGTGCAGCTTTGACTTCCGGCGACATATAGTTCTCGTCATGCTTGGCGAGCACTTTCGAGGCTTGAAATACGCCGTCAGGATCTACTCTACCCTCAGCGACAATGCCCTGACCCTCGCGAAAAAGGTCTGGCAGAATACCGACGTAGTGAATCGGTACTTCACTGACAAAATCAGTAGTTACGAAGCTGACACTCAAACTGTCTTCCTCGCGCGCGATGGAACCGTCTTTCACCATGCCGCCTATGCGGAAGTGCTGACCGTCCGGCACCTCGCCTTCGGCCACCTGCGTGGGCGTGAAGAACATATTAATGTTCTGTTGGAGCGCATAAAGCGTGAGCCCAACAGCCGCGCTAAGTCCGAGAGTAATGAAAAGTATAATACCTAGCTTCTTTCTTCGATGAGGTTTCATGAATTTTCTCCTTGCTGAGAGCGCCGAAGATCGCTTGCCGACTGCGAAGCGGGCTGTATTACCTCTCTTGCGTCTCCTGCGTCTCCAGACTCGTCACTCTGCCCTTGCGATTCAGCTTCCGCGGTCTGGACACCAGACATGCTCTCACGATTTATGGCCGCGCTATTGAGCGCGACTTGGTCATCGATGCGCGCTCTGCGCCGTAAATCCCGAAGCAAGGCGCTACGCCGCCTCAACGGCACGAGTATATTAACCGCGATGAATAGCGCGAAAAGACCGTACACCGCCCAGACATTAAACGCATAGCCACCCATGTCGATGAATTCGGCCCAGCTGTCGAATTGTATGGCGTTGATTAGATCCATGCTCTGTAGCTTCTCACTCTTTTAACGTTCAGCCGCAACCAGCTCTTGCACCCAGAGCGCGCGACGCTCGCGCTGCAAGATTTCGTTGCGTGTGGACAAAATCAAACTGACACTCAAAAACAGATAGACGCCCAAAATCATCAACGCAGTCGCTATCCAAAATTCGGGGCCGTTCGCACTCCCGGTCTGAAGCGAGACGGGACTCGCCGGCTGATGCAATGTATTCCACCACTCGACAGAATACTTGATAATCACCACGTTGATACAACCTACAATAGATAAAAGCGCGCAGGCCTTGGCCGCTTTGTCCGAATCTTCGAGAGCTGATCGAAGCGAAACCACGCCGAGCAATAGAAAGAACTGGAACAGCATCGACACGAGTCGACTATCGCTCCACTCCCACCAGGTGCCCCAGCTGACGCTTCCCCAAATTGAGCCAGTTGCCAACGTGATAAAGGAAAACCAAGCGCCCAGCGCTGCCGCGTTTTTGGCGACCATGTCGGCGAGTTTCATCTTCCAAACCAGCGTGATTGTTCCGGCTACGGCCATCAGCGGGAAAAAGGCAAGTGAGGTTCCTGCAACCGCGACATGGACCACCAGTATTCTAGACGTATATCCTTGTTGGTAGTCCGGAGGCAGAAAGAGCAGTGCCCAGACCGTGGCTGTACCGATCACAAGAACAGTCGCGACGACGAGCCAAGGTAGCCATTTCGATGAAAGCTCATAGAACCATTTCGGCGATCCTAGTTTGGCAAACCATAACCACATACTACTCAATCCTCTAGGTAATCGAACTGCGTCTTTTACTCGGTAATTCGTTCAGCTGTTTATTGGTTTCGGAGTGTATCACGAGCGGCACCGGACGGTCGCCGTTATTGGTGTTACAACGTGTCGCTGAACGGGCTGGCGCTCTGCCTAGACTACGCAATGTAGGGCGCTTCGGACCAAAAATCGCGGCTAACTTACACTGATCCGCAGGGCTGCAGCAGAGGTGAGCGGAGCGAGACTGAGCGAACCCGCAAGTAGCGCGAGCAAAAGCGTCAAATAACCCCCAGCAGGGAGGCCCGAGGCGCTAGCCTGCACGGCGAGTGTCCCGAAAATTAACACTGGCACACTAAACGGCAGAGTAATGACAGCGAGGATTAATCCTCTGCTTCCCAAACCAACAGTCAGGGCCACCGCGATAGACCCTATAAGACTCAGCGTGGGTGTCCCGATGAGCAGCGTTAACATAAGCGTCCCGTAGGACTCGGACGGTAATTTGAGCATGTAGGCCAACAACGGAGACGCGATTACGACAGGAAACCCGCTTACCAGCCAGTGTGCGATATTCTTCGCCAAAACAAGGAAAAACAAGGGATGCGGGCTTAATAATAATATTTCCAATGATCCGTCTTCGAAATCACCTCGATACAAACTATCCATCGACAACATTGCCGAGAGCAGCACCGCGATCCAGATGACACCGGCCGCTATCTCCGCGAGCTTCTCGCCCTCTGGACTTATCGCCAGCGGAAACAACGAAATCACAATGACGAAAAACATAAACGGATTAACGATGTCATTCTTGCGCTTAAACGCGATGAGCAGGTCACGTTTAAGTGTAAGCATGAACGCTGATCGCGTGCTCGGCTTAACAGACGCTGAAAGCATATCAACTCATCCCGAGCGTCAGCCGCGATAGACTGGGCATGGTCAGTTTATGGTGCGTAGTCACAATCACCGCTCCACCCTGTCGGGCATGGTCTGCAAGAGTCTGTTCGAGCTGCGCAACTGCATCAACATCGAGCGTTGTAAAGGGTTCGTCCAGCACCCAAAGCGTCGCTGGGCTGAGTCGGAGACGAGCGAGGGAGACTCGCTGCTGCTGGCCCGCGCTCAGAGTGTAACAGGGAGACTCTTCGAACCCGCGTAACCCGACTGCCGCAAGTGCATCAAGCAGCAGCTGATCATTAACGGTGCGCTGCATCCCCGCAGACCATCGCAAATTCTCAAGCGGGGTCAGGATTTTGTTAACCCCCACTCTGTGACCGAAATACAGGAGGTCGCCGACGAAGGATTCGGCTGTGTCGTCAGTCGACTCTCCTCGCCAAATAATCTCTCCATCATAGCCGTCGTTGAGGCCGCAGAGGATGCGCAGGAGCGTTGTTTTACCGCTGCCGTTGCTGCCGGCTATCTGAAGCACTGTGCCGCAGTCGACGACAAAGGATAAGCCTGCGAATAACACACGCTCGTCGCGCTCGCAGGATAGATCACGCACCTCCAATAGAGGGCCGCCCGGTAGAGGGGCGTCTGGGGCGGGGCTAGACTCGGTAATCTGATTCATGCGCGATCTCGCGTTACGGGCGCGCAGGATAACGCTTGCAAGGGGCTGCTGCCAACCCGACAGGGCCGTGCTCAGCGCCAATCGGCAAGACGAGAGCGCAGACGCATCGCTGCTTGGCTGTGTATTTGACTCACACGGCTTTCGCTCACGCCGATTACCTCACCGATTTCCTTCAGGTTGAGCTCCTCGTCATAATAAAGGGCTAAAACGAGTTTTTCCCGTGGTGGCAAATTATCGATAGCGCGAGCAAGGTGCTCTTTGAAGGTTGCGCGCTGCAGGCCATCACAGGGACCCGGTAGATCGCCTACTGCGAGTTCAATCGCAGAATCATCGCCTTCCATAATGTCATCGAAACTAAAAAGTCTGCTGCCACTCGCATCTTGCAGAATCGCGTAATACGCGTTGAGGTCGATATCCATTTCTTTGGCGATATCGTGATCTTTTGCGTCTTTTCCGGTGCGGGCTTCGATGGCCTTAATCGCTTCAGCGACCTTTCGCGATTTGCGATGCACAGAGCGCGGCGCCCAATCTCCTTTTCGCACTTCGTCGAGCATCGAGCCCCGAATTCGAATTCCGGCATAGGTCTCAAAACTGGCGCCCTTCGAGACATCGTATTTTTTGGCAGCCTCTAACAGGCCAATCATGCCCGACTGCACCAGATCGTCGACTTGAACGCTTGCAGGCATGCGCAGAAGCAGGTGATGCGCAATGCGCTTCACCAGTGGCGCATATTTCTCGACCACCATACTCATATTGGCGTCGGTTGCCTCGCCGTTTGGCAACACGTCTTCGAACACCTTCGCCTCTGTGCCTTCTGTCATCTATGCCCCATCCTTCTCTTATTTTTATCTGTCCGTGAATCAACGCCGCTTTACACGAGCAGTATTGCGTCTATCAGTCATAGCAAAGTCCATGCCAATGCAAATATGCGACTAGTTTTTGTCAGCGTACGCGATTTTTTATGCGAATCGGCGCCACTCTTTCCAACCAAAAACCTGTTGCCACTGCCACTAGTGAAAGCCATCCTCAGCCTTTTCTCTGAAGCCGCGTACGAGACGTATACCGAGCACAACGTGCTCAGCACGCAAGGTTATTTATGCGGACACGTGGGGATAGCGATTCTGGGAGGAAAGCCAACGAAGGTTTTGGCGCAGGTGCAAAAGAAGTGGAACGGCCGTGGATTATAAGCAGTTTTACTTGTTCTAGATCAGATAAAAACGAGACAATATTAAAGTAAATTAGAGGTTATTCAGAGCGCGTTTTTTCAGATATAACCGTCTGAATAGACGAAACCTGCATGATAATTTGCCCGCGAATTAGGGAGCATCGCCCGAGTGCAGAGAGGAGTCATGCGGACTGATTGCCGTGCTGACTGCGAGGGCAAGCCGATTGATCAATGCGCTAACAGCCAGAAACTCTATTGCGCGAAAGCTGACGAAAACAGAAACTCTAAAGTCCTATTTAATCAGCGTTGATACGTAAATCTCAGGGATCAATTACCCGCTTTTATCGCCAAAACTCCGCGATCCAATCGACCGAGCGTCAAAGTCACGTAAGCATTGTGTCAACTTTCCGTTGCGCGCTAGCCGTTAGCAGTGTGAACTGGCGACCGCCGGTTTCCATAAACTAAACTGAACCAATCTAAATGAACTAAGCACGCGGTGGTGTCACGCCGGTCTGCCCCATGTATTTACCACCGCGCTGTTTATAGGTCATTTCGCACTGCTCATCCGATTGGTAGAACAACATTTGCGCGACACCTTCATTGGCATAAATCTTAGCAGGCAGCGTTGTGGTGTTTGAGAATTCGAGCGTCACATGCCCTTCCCACTCTGGCTCAAGTGGGGTCACGTTAACGATGATCCCGCAGCGTGCATAAGTCGATTTTCCGAGACAGATCGTTAACACGTCCTTCGGAATCCGAAAGTACTCCACCGTACGCGCCAACGCGAACGAGTTGGGCGGAATAATGCAGTAAGGCTCATCGATGGAAACGAAGCTAGACTCATCGAAGTTCTTAGGATCCACCACACTGGTTGTATGCACGTTAGTGAAGATCTTAAACTCAGTCGCACAGCGTACATCGTAGCCATAACTCGACGTGCCGTAAGAGATTACTTTTTCGCCATCCACATAGCGCACTTGCTCAGGCTCAAACGGATCGATCATGCCCTCCTCACGCGCCATTTGCCTGATCCATCTGTCCGACTTTATGCTCATTTAATCAAACCTTAATAAATCGAGTTGCATGACGCAGGACCGTAAAAATTGCTGCGCCACTAGTGTCTACGTAGGCGTATCGGCCTGCGATGATAATCACTTAAGCTTGGATACGCACTTTTTGGGGTAATTACCCCCGTATTACATCAAGTGTTCGCTCATACTGTGGGGACACTACTGAAAATCGTCTCGAAATCGCGTATTCTCTCACGCTTACGCGGCGATCATATCCAGAGGTCTACCTCTGCAGCAGAATCCCGTCTTTGCAAGTGACAGTGAGGAATGCAGTATGCGCAAATGGCAATGTCTGGTCTGTAGTTTCGTCTACGAAGAGGCCGCCGGGCTTCCCGACGACGGTATCGCGCCGGGAACGAGCTGGGACGACATCCCCGACGACTGGATGTGCCCAGAATGCGGCGTCGGTAAAGAAGACTTCGATATGGTTGAAATATAAGTCTTACTTCACGTGTGTCTTAACGAGATACTCAATTCATCAATGAACGCGCGCAAGTAGACCAAAGACGATTCAAACCCTGTCAGCCAAACACTACAATACGCAAACGTAAAGTCAGATGTGACTGTTAACCTCAAGGATACTCAGTTGAACCCACGCAAGATACTCGTTACCGCCGCCCTCCCGTATGCCAACGGAGACATTCATCTGGGACATATGCTCGAAGCGGTCCAGACTGATATCTGGGTGCGGCTTCAGCGTATGCGTGGCAACGATTGCGTGTTTGTTTGCGCCGATGATGCACATGGTACCGCAATCATGCTGAGCGCCGAGGATCGAGGCATTACGCCGGAGCAGTTGATCGACGACGTCAACGCCGCGCACCAACGCGACTTTGCCGGCTTTAACATTAGCTTCGATAATTTCTATTCAACCCACTCGCCCGAGAATCAGGCCTTTTCTGAATCGATCTACACCGCTCTCGAGAATAATGGCCACATCGAGAAGCGCAGTATCAAGCAGCTGTTTGATCCTGAGAAACAACTCTTCCTCGCCGACCGGTACATCAAGGGCACATGCCCAAAATGCAAGGCGCCTGACCAATATGGCGACAACTGCGAGGCCTGCGGCTCTACCTATAGCCCTTCCGAATTGATCGACCCACGCTCAACCATCTCAGGTGCGATTCCCGAAGAGCGCGAGTCTGTGCATTTCTTTTTCGACCTGCCTCAATTCAGAGAGATGCTCCGCACTTGGACACGCAGCGGTGCGCTGCAAGATGCGGTAGCCAATAAGCTCGCAGAGTGGCTCGACGAAGAACTCCAACAGTGGGACATCAGTCGCGATGCGCCCTACTTCGGTTTCGAGATACCCGGCGCGCCGGGCAAGTTTTTCTACGTCTGGCTCGATGCGCCAATCGGATATATGGCGAGCTTTAAACACTTCTGCGAGAGGAGCGGCTATGATTTCGACGCTTATTGGAAGGCCGGCTCCGACACCGAGTTGTATCATTTTATCGGCAAGGACATCGTAAATTTCCATACCCTGTTCTGGCCAGCAATGCTGACAAGCGCTGGATACCGCTTGCCCACTGCTGTCTATGTGCACGGATTTCTAACCGTGGATGGGACGAAGATGTCGAAATCACGTGGCACCTTTATTAATGCCCGCACCTATTTGGACAACCTCAACCCAGAATATTTACGCTATTACCTTGCGGCTAAATTATCGAGCGGCGTCGATGACCTTGACCTTAATTTTGATGATTTCGTCGCGCGAGTAAATTCAGACCTCGTCGGTAAAGTTGTTAACATCGCTAGCCGCTGCGCTGGCTTTATTAACAAAGGCTTCGACGGCATGCTCGCCGCCGAGCTCGACGATCCGGCGCTCATTGCATCAATGCAATCGGCGAGTGAAGACATTGCCGAACACTATGAGAAGCGGGACTATTCCAAAGCGGTGCGGCTAATCATGGCGCTTGCCGATAACGCCAACCAATACATCAATGATCAACAGCCTTGGGTCGTCGCAAAAACCGAGCCAGGATCTGCTAAGTTACAGCAAATATGTAGCACCGGACTCAATGCGTTCCGGCTGCTTATCTGCTACCTGAAGCCTGTACTTCCGGTAATGGCAGAGAAAGCAGAGCGCTTCCTAAACATCCCAGCGCTCACTTGGCGGGATTCTCAACGCCCATTGCTCGCACATCAAATTAGCAAGTTTGAGCCTTTGCTCACTCGGGTTGAAAGGGAAAATATTGACGCGATGATTGAATCAACTCGCGCAGCCTATGCCGTGAAAGCCGAACAACTTACCAAAGAGACACCGGCGACGAACGCGCAAAACAAAACACCGTTTGAGCCCGAGATCCAGTTTGATGATTTCGCCAAGGTTGACCTGCGTATCGCGCTAATCGCCGAGGCAGAGCACGTGGAAGGCGCAGACAAGTTACTGCAGCTTACGCTCGACCTTGGCTTAGATGCAGATGGCAATTCCATTAGGCGCAACGTTTTTTCGGGCATTAAGTCTGCCTACGCACCAGAGGATCTTCGCGGAAAGCTGACCGTAATGGTTGCGAATCTTGCTCCACGCAAAATGAAATTTGGTGTTTCCGAAGGCATGGTACTTGCTGCAGGACCTGGCAAGGATGAACTCTGGCTTTTGGAACCCCACGCTGGCGCCCAACCCGGCATGCGCGTCACCTAACCTGAGAGGGTCACGTATGGCAATTATCGGACACACCGCGAAAACGGCAAAAAGTGCGCAACTCGTCATCGCACTGTTGGTATTGCTTAAGAGTCTGAGCGCACAATCGGCAGAGTCCGAGCTCGAAGCAATTCAAGACTCCGTTATTAAAATCTACACAACTCAAGCTGCGCCTGATTACTTCACGCCTTGGCGATTACTCACGCCGAGACAGTCCAGCGGCTCGGGTTCGGTGATAGCTGGAAATCGGATCCTGACCAATGCGCACGTTGTCGCGAACGCAAGTTACGTCCAAGCGCAGAAGCACAACGACCCAAAACGCTATCTCGCCCGCGTGGTTTTCGTATCGCATGACGCCGACCTGGCTCTCATCACAGTTGACGAGGAGGGATTCTTCAATGACCTAGAGCCACTCGCGCTTGGTGAGCTTCCCGAACCACAGCGTGAAGTGTCTGTGTTCGGCTACCCCATGGGCGGCAAATCGCTGAGCATTACCAAGGGTATTCTGTCGCGGGTTGAACAGCAGATCTACGCGCATGCAGGCGCCTATCTCTTGGCGGGACAAATCGATGCGGCGATTAACCCGGGCAATAGTGGCGGCCCGGTAATTGTCGATCGAGAAATTATTGGGGTCGTTATGCAGGCCAATAGCGGCGGGAGATCTGAGAATCTCGGCTATTTCGTCCCCCCTAGCATTATCGCGCACGTGCTCGCCGACGCTGAGGATGGGTCAAACGAAGGCTTTCCAGACCTTGGATTCCGCACGCAAACCCTCGACAGCCCAGCAGCAAAAAGCGCCTACGGACTCACCAAGGAGCAAGACGGGGTGTTGGTGATCAAAGTCTTTGAAGACTCCCCTGCGTTCGGTCTAGTCGAGGAGAATGATGTCATTGTGTCCATCGATGATTTCCCGATCGCTGAAGACGGCAGCATTAGATTGTCCGACGAGATTCAGACTGACTACAAACACGCTATCGACCTGCACCTCGTAGGCGACTCGGTTGCGCTTTCATTAATTCGCAACGGGCATCCGCTCGATGTGACCCTCGAGGCCCGCGAAGCATTGGATAGCTATAGCCTCGTGATGGGTGAGCGTTTCGATAGCGCCCCCGAATACCTGATCTATGGCGGCGTGCTATTTGTCCCGCTGAATATGAATCTAATAAAACGCTGGGGAAATGACTGGAGTCGATCCGCCCCTGTTAACCTTCTTCAAGCTCGCAACGAATGGAGCTCGCCTCAGCGTCGGCAACTGGTTGTCGCGCTGCAGGTACTCGCCGCCGACGTGAACCTTGGCTACCACGACTGGCGCAATTGGATCGTTGATCAGGTCAATGGCGTCCCCATACGAGATTTCAACGACTTTGCTGAGCGTCTCGCCTCCAACACGCAGGCAAATGTGGTCTTCGAAAATTCGAACGGCTACCAAATGATAATCAACCACGCCGCCGCGAAAGCGTCCGAGCAAGAGATTTTAAGCCGTTATCAAATTCCGGCATCGAGCTCGGCGGAGTTACGGTGGAGCGCTCTCGAAGAATGAGTGTCACAGCAACTGCTACCTGCAGTCTCCTTATCGGATTATCCATTCTGCACGCGAGCAGCAATCCGCGACTCGGGGAGCAGCTTGCGTTGTTCTATTCGCTTCTACTAGTCGGCACACTCTCGCTAGTCGCGCTGATCGCAACTCTCTTCGCTGCGATGACTTCACTACAAAATTCTTTGCTTTTTTACCTGCTTGCCGGCCTGACAATCTCGACAATTCTAACCGTGGCGGTTCTAACCTTTTGCAGACGCAGATTATTATTCCTGCGCCGCCTCAGAGGCCATAGGGTGAGCGCAGTCGGAAATACGAGTGTCGCTGCGTTGCTGCTACCACAGCTCCTCAGTAACGCAGGATTGCCGCTCTCACTTTTCATAATATTTGCAGTATGCCTTGGATTTTATTGCGTCATTGTTTCGCTCACCGCCCTACGAGAATCAATGCGATTGCGAGCAGCGGCTGCCTCGCTGTCGCTTACCCATTCGGATGAAGCCGCCCTAGACTCACTGTTACCTCACAGCACACCGTTTATCACACCTCAGATACCTGACCAGAGCGCGCCTCAGGAACTCGCTCACGCCCTCCTCGCTCTGTCTGTTATCACGCTCTGTCTTCTTGCTCTGTTAGGCACACTGTGATGACAGACTTAGTTGCAACACTCAGTGGGATTAGTCAGACCCCAAATTTTAGTATTCTAGGGCTCACCGCTCTGCTTGCGCTCTTGCTCAACCTGCTCGCTATCAATCGAATCGTACGCACCACGCGTGAAGAAACCGACGCAGAAGCGAACACCATCGAAGACCAGATAGCCCAGCTCGACCTGCTCTTACCCCAAACGCAATGCGGTCAATGCGGTCATTTAGGCTGCCGCCCCTATGCAGAGGCAATCCTTAATGGCGCCGCAACAAACCTCTGCCCACCAGGCGGCGAGATCACTGCGCGCAGACTGGCTCGACTTGTCGGCGATTTTCCCATTGCGCTCAATCCTGCGCACATGCCGCCACTCTCTTTCTCGGTGGCGCGGATTAGAGAAGACGAATGCATCGGCTGCACCAAATGTATTCAAGCCTGTCCCACAGATGCTATTTTCGGCGCCGCAAAACGAATGCACAGTATCATCGAAGCAGAGTGCAATGGCTGCGATCTTTGTGTAGAGCCTTGTCCAGTTGATTGCATCGACCTCGTTGCCCGCAATGACGAGCATCAGAATTCTCAGCGACGAGCGGGCGGCAGGCCATGACCAAGAGCCTATTCTCGGGCATCAAACCATTGTTATTTACACGCGTCGCACAGAGCGCTGCGAAGTCACCGGGCATCGACACAAACGATGGCGGGGGCGATTGTACGAATTGTAAACTTTGCGTCTTTAGCTGCCCTGAAAATCTCGACCCAAGCAAACTCATCGCCATCGCTAGTCTCGCTTCTCGCCCTACTCTTTCGAGCGACACGCAGGCAGAGAGAATCGATGACCTAATTGAAAACAATATGGACGCCTGTACAGCATGCGGGTTTTGTACACAGGCGTGTCCGAGTAATGTGCCGCTCGACTCCCTTCTCACTGCAGGCCTCACGCTCGTGCGCGCGGAGCAAAATGAGAAGCAGCTTAGCGATTATTGGAAAACGCGCTTCGCTGCCCGACAAGCACGGCTGGCGACAAAAACACTCAGCCGCAAGGCGAAAACGCGTGTCAGCGTTACGCAACCCAAACCTGACATCACCAAGCCAGTCGTCGATGGCAATCAGCAACCAAACTCGGGCAGCGAAACACCTAGCGCAGGCGCGGACAATTCTACAGGCGCCTTCTCGCGTTCGGCGGCGCAGGATGATATCGCGGCGGCGGTTGCTCGCGTCAAAGCAAAACGCGAAGCCAAACTGGCGGCGGCGAATAACAAAACGAGGGAGAGCAAATGAGCCGACGTGCCTCACCCGCCTGGAATAGCGCATCGCGACAAGGATGGCAGCTTTGTGCCGCACTCGTTCCTTGCACGGTTGCCGTAATCAGCTCCCAGCCAAATACAATTACGCTAATCACGAGTGCATTACTCACTGCCTTTTTGTGCGTGATTTCCCTCGAGCTTATTCAGCGCCGCTCTATTCCGCGCAAGACGAAAAAATCCATCACTGCGTTACTTAACCCGCATTCTTGCTTCAATGCCCTGCTTCTCGCGCTATCGCTGAGTCTATTCATAGATCTCGCGCAGGCGACAGAGAGCGGCAACTTTGCTTGGGAGAATCGAGGAAGCGCACTGCGCTTTTTATTGTTGACACCGATCGCTCTCGGCGCAGTCGCTAGCCTGATTGCCTTTCTGGGCATCAGCCCGCTATTTAACAGACAAGAAGCTGGTCCTTTTAGTCTGCCTGCACTAACTCTCGGACTCACGCTTACTCTGACAGCGTTGACTCGAGAAGCGGACGCAATGACCTCGCCATCGGCGCTCGCTGCGATGGCCTTTGGTATCTGCTGGCTTTGTTGGCTGCGGCTGCTCCGTTTGCTGCCGATAGCTGTCTTTGTTAGCCTCGTGGTCGGCGCTTGCTTCGTGTCCGAGACTGAATCCGTCCGTAACGCTCTTTCGATGCACCTAGGCGCACTCGTTGTCATGCCTCTGTTTATCGCGCGATTAGAGCTCAACTCTGCGGTAAATACTCAAACCTTTGTCGCAGGTTTTATCGCTGGCATTGTTTACTGTTACCTGACTGTATTTTCTGACGCCCCTTATTCGCCCTTGTTCGCGCTGTGCGTCGCATCACTGTTTACGAATGCGGCTACCCCTTACCTCGAGACGCTTTTTATCCGAGCAGACAGTCGCGCAGCGGCAACAGGCTTGGCTTTCACCCTTTCTTTTTTTTTCCTGTCCGCACTCGTGCTTCTGCGTTGGTTGGCGCACGCAAGCGAGACGGCGACTGCGTCAACAGTGGATTTTCCCCACGCCCCTTTTGCACCGCTGATTCTCGCCCTTGTTGCATTGTTTATCGCAGTGATTACTCGCTTTATCTTTCCTCACTGTCGCCGCTGGCTATTCCACCGGCGACTGCGGCGCCGTGAGGCGATCGCGGCTTCTGGCCAAACAGTGCTCCGTGCGCGCGTGACTGGCGCGCTTCATGGACAAGCGAAGGAATAAACCCTAATGAATAAAGCCAAACGGACTGAAATATTTTCTAGGCTGAGAGCCGAGAACCCTGCGCCCGAAACAGAGCTCAACTATGCATCACCTTTCGAGTTGCTAATTGCAGTAATGCTCTCCGCTCAGTCTACCGATGTCGGTGTCAATAAGGCGACTGACCGGCTGTTTCCGATAGCCAATACGCCAGAGACTATTCTCGCGCTCGGTGTGAAAGGGCTTAAGGAGTACATAAAAACGATTGGCCTCTATAACACCAAGGCTGAGAATGTCATCAAGACCTGCGCATTGTTAGTGGAGCAGCACAGCTCACAGGTGCCCTCGACGCGTGAGGAGTTGGAGGCGCTACCGGGGGTTGGGCGCAAAACAGCGAACGTTGTTTTGAACACCGCGTTTAGGCAAGTGGCTATGGCTGTCGATACGCACATTTACCGCGTGTCGAATCGGACAGGAATAGCCCCAGGAAAGACTGTGTTGGCCGTGGAGAAAAAACTGATCAAACTTGTACCCGAGGAATTTCTGCTCGATGCCCATCACTGGTTAATTCTTCACGGGCGCTACGTCTGCGTCGCACGCAAACCGCGCTGCGGGGCATGTACTATCGAAGACCTCTGTGAATTCAAACGCAAAACCAGCGATTGACGTTTTCCCATTCTGTTTTTACTAAAGCGTGGATACCACTTCGCCGACCGCGAAGCCATCGAGCTTTCATCGCTCAATGGCTTTTCTTAGGCTCTCTAGAAGCAACAGACCCTAGTGGCTTGCTCGCCCTTTCCGAGCTGCGATCCGCAGACGGAGCGCGTTGAGCTTAATAAAGCCCGCCGCGTCTTTTTGATCGTACGCACCATCGTCTTCCTCAAACGTCGCGATGCTTTCATCGAACAGCGAATCGTCGGATTCTCTGCCGACAACAACAACATTGCCTTTGTAGAGCTTCAGGCGAACTCGACCGTTAACGAAGCGCTGCGACTCATCAATTAGCGCCTGAAGCGCGAGGCGTTCCGGCGAAAACCAGTACCCGTTATAGATTAGCGATGCGTAACGCGGCATGAGGTCGTCCTTGAGATGCGCAAGTTCACGATCCATGGTTAGCGACTCTATAGCTCGATGGGCTTTGAGCATAATAGTGCCACCGGGGGTCTCATAGCATCCTCTTGACTTCATGCCCACGTAGCGATTTTCGACGATATCAGCCCGGCCTATTCCGTTCGCACCGCCGACTTTATTTAAGGTCTCGAGGACGGACGCCGGTGACATTTGAACGCCATCAATTGCAGTGATGTCGCCCTTAACATAGTCAAGCTCTATGTAAGTTGGCGTGTCTGGCGCAGCTTCGGGCGCGACACTCCAAAGCCACATTGCCTCTTCGGGTTCTGCGGCGGGATCCTCTAGAATATCGCCTTCATACGAAATATGAAGTAGGTTAGCATCCATAGAGTAAGGCGATTTCGACCCACGCTTTTTCTCTACCGCGATGTCATGCTTAGCACAGTATGCAAGTAATTTTTCCCTGGAATTGAGGTCCCACTCTCGCCACGGCGCAATGACCTGAATACCCGGAGCCAACGCATAGGCGGCAAGCTCAAATCGAACCTGATCATTGCCCTTGCCAGTCGCACCATGGGAGATTGCATCGGCACCTGTTTCTTGAGCAATCTCCACGAGCCGCTTAGCGATTAAGGGTCGTGCAATAGATGTACCTAACAGATATTCACCTTCGTACAGCGCGTTCGCGCGGAACATTGGATAAACATAGTCGCGCACAAACTCCTCTCGCAAATCCTCAATGAAAATCTCTTTGATTCCCATCGCCTGCGCTTTGGCGCGAGCAGGCTCGACCTCACCGCCTTGCCCAACATCCGCAGTAAAAGTGACCACCTCACAGCCATAGGTTTCGGTCAACCACTTAGCAATGACCGACGTATCCAATCCACCCGAGTAAGCCAAAACGACTTTGTTAATATCCGACATACCTTCACTCCTTATAGCGGCCCCACGTCTACGCGGCACCTCAACATCAAACCTGTCTGCAGCAACTACACTGCTAATCCCCGTATTCTATCACCACTGAGCGTGACATTCTGCTGCACTGATGCCTAAGATAAAAATGCACAAAATCAATCGAATGTTTAGCTGCGTCGTCGAATCCGCTACAATGCCAGCGCTTACGAATCCCGACGTCGCCAAGAAAATCCATTCATCCTTAAGGTGTAGACAATAATGAACTCACCCGATCGCCCCCAAGAGACAACCCCGCGACGCCTCACTATCGATCAGCCCGATGATTGGCATCTCCACCTTAGAGACGGCGAAGCCTTGAAAACAACAGTACCTCACACTGCCGCGCAGTTCGCGCGCGCGATTGTCATGCCCAACCTAAAACCACCGGTTACGAGCCTACAGGCGGCAAGTGACTATCGCGATCGAATTCTCAGCGCCCGACCCAGCGGCAATGAATTCGATCCATTAATGACTTTGTACCTGACTGACTCTCTGGAGCCGAGCGAAGTCGAAGCGGCATTCAACAGCGGTATTGTGCAGGCGGTGAAATACTACCCAGCCGGCGCCACGACTAATTCCGATTCTGGCGTAACCCAAATGAGAGCGGTCATGCCTGTTCTCGAACGAATGGAAAAAATTGGGATGCCTTTGCTGATTCACGGCGAGGTAACAAACCATGAAATCGATATTTTTGATCGGGAAAAAGTCTTTATCGAAACTCTTCTAGAGCCGTTATGTCGCGATTTACCTGGCCTGAAAGTCGTGCTCGAGCACATCACAACGCGGCATGCGGTCGATTTTGTCAGCGCAGCACCGAAAAACGTGGCGGCAACCATCACGGTTCATCATCTGCTCTATAATCGCAACCATTTACTCGCCGGTGCCGTACGCCCTCATTATTACTGCTTACCAATCCTTAAACGCAGCAGCCATCAAGAGGCGTTGATTGCCGCCGCGACGAGCGGCAGTTCCAAATTCTTCTTAGGAACAGACTCTGCTCCTCACGCGCGCCATGCGAAGGAGAGCGACTGCGGTTGTGCGGGCATCTACACTGCAGCGTCGGCAATAGAGCTTTATGCTGAGGTTTTCGAGCACGCAGGTGCTCTCGCAAAACTAGAAGCCTTTGCTAGTCACAACGGCCCCGATTTCTATGAGTTGCCGCGTAATACACAAAAAATTACGCTTGAGAAAAAATCATGGCAGATGCCGTCAAAATTCCCCTTTGCTCAAGATGAGCTCATCCCGCTGCGCGCCGGCGAATCAATTGCCTGGCAGCTTATTAAATAAAGAGTTAACTATGAGCGACATTGGAAGTGAGTCAGAGAGCGAATTTGAGCACGACTTCGATCAAGAGGAAGACCGCGAGGCTAATGAAGCGGCGGCGTTAATGATGGCCGCTCGATTCCGCGGTTATCTTCCGGTTATCGTTGACGTGGAAACCGGTGGCTTCAATTCTGCCACGGATGCCATGCTCGAAATAGGCGCCGTGATACCCTGCTTTAACGCAGCAGGAGAACTCGAAACAGAGCAAACTTTTTTCCAGAGAATAATTCCCTTCGAGGGGGCGAACCTCGAGGAGGCCGCGCTCAAATTCACTGGCATAGATCCTTTCCACCCGCTTCGAATCGCGCGTTCCGAGAAAGAGGTTATGACCACCCTGTTCTCCGTAATACGCCAAGCGCTTAGAGCGAATCACTGTAAAAGGGCTATTTTGGTCGGTCATAATGCTCATTTCGACCAAGGCTTTGTGAATGCCGCTAGCGCACGTCACGACTTGAAACGAAATCCATTCCACCCATTTTCAAACTTTGACACCGCAACGTTAAGTGGACTGGCTTTTGGGCAAACTGTTTTAGCTCGCGCCTGCGAGTGCGCAGGTATCGAATTTGACAATAACGAGGCGCATTCTGCTCGCTACGATGCTGCAAAAACGGCTGAGTTATTCTACGAAATTGTTAATCGCTGGCAACGGCTTGGTGGATGGCCGCTCTCACAGGATTAGGCAGGTCTTCTAGCCGAGCACACTGGTACGCTCGGCTAAGAATTTATCGGGAGCTGTTATTCGACTTCAACGCTTTCGATTAGCGTCTGTAGCTCACCCTTCTCATACATCTCCACAATAATGTCGCAGCCGCCGATCAGTTCACCTTCGACGAAGAGCTGCGGAAATGTAGGCCAGTTAGACACGCTCGGCAGCGTCGCGCGAATCTCTGGATTCGACAAAATATCTACGTAGGCGAATTTCTTCCCGCAGGCCATTAGCAGCTGCGTTGCTTGGGATGAGAAGCCACACTGCGGCGCCTCAGGGTTGCCCTTCATATAAAGCAGGATCGGGTTGCTAGCTATCTGGTCTTGGATTGTTTGTTCTATGCTCATGAGGTGTCCTTTTTATCTCGTAAAGATGTCGCCTAGGCGCGCTGTTTCTTAATTAGGCCAGTCGCAGGCATCAAAGTCGCCGGCTATTGGCAGTCTCCGTGGCGCGGTAGAGACTGTGTTAAACGAAGTTTACCTTGTATCAGTTCTCCATGTAAGCAGACCGCGTGCAGCTCTTTGCAGCGAAGCGCCTAAGTGCGCAGATTAGTCTTGTCCCCAGCCTCCACCCCCGGGAGTTTCAATAGTTAAGCGATCACCCGGGCGTACAGCCAGCTCCGCTTTCGCAGGGATTTTTTCCCCGTTTAGCCAATTCTGTCCTACCTCGCCCTCACCTCCCCCGCAGAGCCCCCAGGGTGCAAAACGCCTCCGCTCTGTAAGCAAACTGAGCTGAGCTTCTTCCAGAAATTCATATTCGCGGATAAGCCCCTCGCCGCCACGGTTAAGGCCGCGCCCGCCGCTCCCTCGGCGAATGGCAACTCGGCGCATCCTCAAGGGATAGTGATATTCGAGACTCTCCACTGGCGTGTTCAGCGTATTTGTCATGTGCGTATGCACCGCCGAACACCCAGAACGCCTCGGCCCACCCCCGGCGCCGCCGGCAAGCGTTTCATAATAGTCCCAGCGCGAACCTAGCTCTCTCATTGCCCCCATTGCCACATTATTCATCGTCCCCTGGGAAGCCGCGGGAATACGAGTGGGCACTGCGGGCGCGAGGGCGCGAAAAATGACATCTACCAGACGCATTGACGTCTCAACATTCCCAGCCGCGACAGCCGCTGGATACTCGGGATTCAACACAGAGGACTTGCGAGTGATCACAGTCAGGTCTGCAAATAGACCCGCACACAGCGGAACATCCTCAGGTAGCAGGCAGCAGTGACAGTAATAGGCCGCAGCTGCCGCTACCGACTCAGGGCAGTTTAGGTTGCCACGGACTTGATCGGCAGACTGGGTAAAGTCAAATTGTATGCGTGCCCCTTTGATTTGTATTTTTACCCGAAGGGGCAACTGCTCGCCCCCAAAGCCGTCATCGTCTAAAAAATCCTCAGCGCCGTACTCACCGTCAGCCAGCTGCCCGAGAGCAGCAGCAGATAAGCGGCGCGCGTACGCATTGAGCGCATCGAGTGCAGCGGAATACCGAGCCGCCCCATAGGCAGTAACGAGCGCGCGCAAACGATCGACTGCGAGGAGGTTTGCGCCTACTTGTGCGGCGAAATCGCCACTCAATACACCCGGTTGCTCATAAAGCAGCGCATCAATACTTTCCCCGCACGATTGAAGTTCGCCGCCACGCAACAAAAGTGTCGGTGCGATGAGCACCCCCTCGTCGTTAATCGTAGCCGACAATGGCATCGAGCCCGGCGTCTCGCAACCGATGTGCGCGTGATGTGCTCTGTTGGCGACGAAACCAACCAGGCGAGGTCGAGTTGTGGAGCGCCCCATAAACACCGGCGCCAAAAGCGTGACATCAGGCAGATGAGTGCCGCCAAGATAGGGATTGTTTATGACGAGCATATCGCCGGGCTGCCAATCCTGTGAGGCAACTAAAGCCTGCATGGTATACGCCATACTGCCAAGATGAACAGGGATGTGCGCCGCCTGCGAGGCCAATTCGCCGTTAGCTGCGAAGACCGCGCAGGAAAAATCTAATCGATCTTTGATATTGGGCGAGAACGCAGAACGTTGAAGGACGCCTCCCATTTCATCGCAAATCGCTTGGAGACGACTCGTAAAAAGCTTAAGTTCTATCGGATTCACATAGCGCCCTTTGGTAATTTGATGGCCCGCATTGTTGCGCGCCTGCGCAGCTGAGTTTGCCTCACGTGCGCCCTGCCGATAGAATGCCATTGCCTAAGGCGGCATCACAAGTTTTACGCATTTTTTGAAGACCGCCCTCCTCTTACTACACGGGGATTTACCCCCAAGGGTCATACCCCATGAGTTGCAGACATTTCCTTACCCTTAAAGACCTCAGCAGTAACGAATTTCGTGCGCTTATCGCTCGAGCGTCAGAGCTAAAGGGTAACCCTGCAGCGGCAAAGCGAGCAGACGGCAAAACGCTAGGCTTAATTTTCGAGAAATCATCGACCCGTACGCGCGTGGCCTTCGAAGTCGCCATGAATCAAGTCGGCGGCAGTGCGCTCTTTCTATCCAATAACGACTCTCAGCTTGGCCGTGGAGAACCTATCGAAGACACCGCCCGCGTGCTCTCTCGCATGGTCGATTGTGTTGCCATTCGCACATTCCACCATTCTCAACTGGAGTCTTTCGCTCGCTATTCACGAGTACCGGTAATCAACGCCTTAACCGACGACTATCATCCGTGCCAACTGCTCGCCGACATGCAAACCTTCGCGGAGCATCGTGGAGACATCACCGGTAAGCGAGTGGCGTGGATAGGTGACGGCAATAATATGTGCCATTCCTATATCAATGCCGCGGAGCTGCTGGATTTTGAACTCACTATTGCCAGCCCGGCAGGCTTCGAAGCAAATGCGGCCCTCGTTGCCGCGCATTCTAAGCGTGTGAAACTTTGCGAATCGCCGCAGGAGGCTGTTGCTGGGGCAAGTCTCGTTGTAACAGACGTTTGGGCATCGATGGGACAAGAGGATGAGCAGGCCGCGCGCCTTGCCCAATTCGCAGGATTTCAAGTGAACCCCGAACTAATGGGCTATGCGGAGCGCGATGCTCTGTTTATGCATTGCCTACCCGCTCATCGAGGTGAAGAGGTGAGCGCTGAGCTGCTCGATGGCGATTCGTCAGTTGTTTGGGACGAGGCCGAGAATCGGATGCATTCGCAAAAAGCGCTGATCGAGTTCTTGCTTAACTCTTAACTAGATCTCTTAATTCTTAAATTTATAGCCGCCTAGAAACCCCTGCGGGGCGGTTTTTTCCCTCAGTAATTCGCAAAAATACCCGCTCCAATTCCCTCTCCGTGCACTGTATAAGACAAGGCGAGTTATCCACAGCCTATACACAGCGCACAAACATCTATTGCACTTGCATTTAAGAATCTAAAACACTATCTTGTGGATTCTTGGAAAGCTTCACCCATATCTTGTGATATATGCTTCTTTTTAGTGCTTTGCAGGGTTATTACTCACTGTTTTAACAGTAATTTATTTTTTTTAAAGAAATAGCTAAAGTCTTTGGAGAAAAACACTATATATAGTGGGTAAGGAAGGTTTTCCTACACTAACCATCGTTTAACTCACAGAGTTAAGCGCGCATTAAGCGAGCAGCAATAATTCACGGCATAGAACAACGCAAAAAATACAAAAGAACAGTAGGCCGCGCAAAGCAGCCAAAAGCATAGAAAATACCGGAGCGTATAATGCAGATAGATGCACAGACCACCGCCAGCACCAAGCCAGCGATTTCCCCCTCAACAGACGCACCTACCCCCGCATCGACCGCACCTGGTCAGCTGCGAGTCATTAAACGCAATGGTGCAGTGGTAGGTTATGACGCCTCTAAAATCAGTGTGGCGATTACCAAGGCCTATTTGGAGGTCGAAGGTGGAAATGCTGCCGATTCGACCCGCATCCACGAATCCGTTGCCCAGCTCGCTCAACAAATTACAGAAATCTTCGGTCGACGCATGCCCTCTGGTGGAACCATCCACATAGAGGACATTCAGGATCAAGTAGAGCTCGCATTGATGCGCAGCGGCGAGCATAAGGTGGCTCGAAGCTACGTGATTTATCGCGCGGAGCATGAAAGACTTCGGCAGCAGAAGCGCGAAATCCCGGTCGACAAAGAAGCCCAGATTAGCATTACCCTCGACAACGGCGAGCAAGGGCCTCTGGACGCACAGCGCCTGCGCGTAGTTATCGATGAAGCCTGCGAAGGACTTGAGGGTGTCTCGGCCGACGCCATCTACAAAGAGACGCTCAAAAACCTCTATCCGGGAGTAAAGATGAGCGACGTGCGCACCTCGCTTGTGATGTGCGCGAGAACAATGGTTGAGAAAGACCCAAATTATTCTTACGTGACGGCCCGACTTTTGATGGATACCGTTCGCGCTGAGGCGCTCGGGTTTCTCGGCATAGCCGACGCAGCTACCCAATCCGAAATGCACTATCGGTATGCGGCGACGCTCAAACCCTACATAGAAAAAGGCGTAGAACTCGAACTTCTTTCGCCGCACTTACTCGACTATGACCTGGGCAAGCTAGGCGCTGCATTGCAGGCAGACAGAGATCAGCAGTTCACCTATCTCGGTCTGCAGACACTCTATGATCGCTACTTCATTCATAGCAACGGTACGCGTTTCGAATTACCGCAGGTATTCTTCATGCGCGTCGCAATGGGTCTGGCAAGCAATGAAGAGAATCGCGAAGATCGTGCGATTGAGTTCTATAATTTGCTGTCGAGCTTCGATTATATGGTTTCGACGCCACAGCTTTTCAACTCGGGCACCCTGCGTCCTCAGCTCTCGTCGTGCTTCTTGACGACCGTGCCCGATGATCTCTTTGGGATCTACTCCGCGATTCGCGACAACGCCATGTTATCCAAGTGGGCAGGCGGTCTCGGTAACGATTGGACCCCCGTGCGCGCGCTCGGTGCACACATCAAGGGCACGAACGGCAAATCCCAAGGCATTGTCCCTTTCCTGAAAGTCGTCAATGACACCGCAGTAGCCGTGAATCAAGGCGGTAAGCGCAAGGGCGCTGTGTGCTCCTACCTCGAGACATGGCACCTCGACATAGAGGAGTTCTTAGAACTTCGTAAAAACACCGGAGACGAGCGGCGCCGTGCGCACGATATGAACACAGCGAACTGGATTCCTGACCTCTTCATGAAGCGCGTGTTCAATGACCAAGAATGGACGTTATTCTCACCGAACAATGTCCCCGAGCTGCATGATTTACACGGTCTCGCGTTCGAAGAAAAATACGCCGAATATGAGCGCATGGCGGCAGCAGGCCAGATCGACGTCTATAAAACTGTGAAGGCGAGCGACCTCTGGCGCAAGATGATCTCAATGCTTTTCGAAACAGGTCATCCTTGGATTACCTTCAAAGACGCCTGTAACGTCCGCTCGCCCCAGCAACACATTGGTGCAATTCATTCGTCTAACCTGTGCACAGAGATCACGCTCAACACTAACAAAGACGAGATTGCTGTATGTAACCTAGGCTCCATCAACCTTGTTAACCATGTTGATGAAAACGGACTCAACCGTGAAAAGTTGAAGAAGTCGATCACGACGGCTGTCCGCATGCTCGATAACGTAATCGACATCAACTACTACTCAGTGCCACAGGCCGAAAACTCAAATCTAAAGCATAGGCCTATCGGCATGGGAATCATGGGTTTCCAAGATGCGCTTTATGCTCAGCGAATTCCTTATGCGTCAGAGCAAGCGGTTGAGTTCGCGGATGTTTCGATGGAGGTAATCAGTTATTACGCCCTGAGCGCCTCAAGTGATCTTGCTGCCGAACGAGGTAGCTACCAGTCTTATAAAGGCTCTCTCTGGGATCAAGGCATACTGCCTATCGACTCGCTCAAGCTTCTCTATGAAGCACGTGGTGTCGACTTCCTCGACGTCAACATGGACCAACGCCTTGACTGGGACAGTCTGCGCAACAAGATACAAAAGGACGGCATGCGCAACTCTAACGTTCTCGCGATTGCACCGACCGCAACTATCGCAAATATCAGCGGCGTTTCGCAGTCAATAGAGCCGACCTACCAAAATTTGTATGTGAAATCGAACCTTTCGGGAGAGTTCACAGTTGTTAATCCATTCTTGGTTAGAGACCTAAAGAATTTGGGGCTTTGGGACAGCGTCATGGTTAACGACCTCAAATACTACGAGGGCAGCGTTCAGAAAATTGACCGAATCCCAGAGTCGATCAAACGTATCTATGCTACCGCCTTCGAAATTGAGCCACGCTGGTTAGTCGATGCTGCCAGTCGACGCCAAAAGTGGATCGACCAAGCGCAGTCGCTCAATCTGTATGTTGCGGGCGCAAGCGGCAAGAAGCTAGACATCACTTACAAAATGGCATGGCTGCGCGGATTGAAAACGACATACTACCTGCGAGCGCTCGCTGCGACTACGACAGAGAAATCCACCGTGTCGGACATGAGTCTTAATAAGGTCTCTGCGCAACCAGCGCCGGCAGCAGTGCCGCAGGCCTGCTCCTTGGACGACCCGGATTGCGAAGCGTGCCAATAATTCTATTCCCTAATGGTCTGACAGGATTTGATAAAAACCATATTAGTAAAAATGAGAGATTTAACCGACTGGTATAAAACCAAATAACACAAAGAAGCGTTTATTTTAATGGCAAAGTTATAATCAGTCATAAGCAGCAAGCCAACAAATACGCGATACTAAATTTAGCTAAACAAGGCCTGCAGCCACGCTGCAGTTGATAGAGGAAATTATTATGTTGTCATGGGACGAATTCGAAACAGAAGCGAAGCCAGAAGTCGCAGCGCCAATTGTAGAAGCTGAACTTAAGGCGGCGAACGAGCAGCCCGAAGCGACGACTGCTGCTTCTGACGAAATCGAGTCTACTTCTGAAACGTTTCTCGCCGATGAAGATGCGCTGCTCCGAGCACAAAAAGCGCTTGAGGCATTAAATATTTCAGAAGGCTTAGAAGAACTCGAAGGGACCGCGACGCGGGTAACTGTTGACGATAAAGCGATGATCAACTGTCGAGCAGACTTGAATCAGCTCGTACCGTTTAAATACGATTGGGCATGGCAAAAATACTTAGATGGTTGCGCTAACCACTGGATGCCACAAGAAGTGAATATGAACGCTGATATCGCTCTGTGGAAAAACCCTAACGGTCTAACTCCAGACGAGCGTCTCATCGTAAAACGCAACCTAGGATTCTTCTCAACAGCCGATTCGCTTGTCGCGAACAACCTAGTGTTGGCCGTGTATCGCTTGGTAACCAATCCTGAGTGCCGCCAGTATATTCTGCGCCAGGCATTCGAAGAGGCTATCCACACCCACGCCTATCAATACTGCATTGAATCGCTTTCGATGGATGAGGGCGAGATCTTTAACATGTATCACGAAGTCCCGTCTGTCGCGAAAAAAGCGTCATGGGGTTTGAAGTATACGCGCGAGCTGAGCGACCCTAGCTTCACAACGGGCACGAAGGAAAAAGACCAAGCGCTGCTCAAGAACCTCATCGCGTTCTACTGCTGCCTCGAGGGCATCTTCTTCTACTGCGGTTTCACACAGATTCTGTCGATGGGTCGCCGCAATAAAATGACCGGCACATCGGAGCAATTTCAATACATCCTGCGTGACGAATCGATGCACCTCAATTTCGGCATCGATATGATTAACCAGATCAAGTTTGAAAACCCCGGCTTGTGGACGGACGAGCTCAAACAGGCGGCGACGCAGATGATTTTGGAGGCTACTCAGCTCGAAATCGAGTATGCGCGCGACACTATGCCTCGCGGTGTGCTGGGTATGAACGCCTCAATGATGGAAGAGTATTTGCAATTTATTGCCAACCGCCGACTTGTGCAAATAGGCCTACCGGAGCAGTTTGTCGGCGCAGAAAATCCGTTTCCTTGGATGTCCGAGATTATGGATCTGCGTAAAGAAAAGAACTTTTTCGAGACTCGCGTTATTGAATATCAAACCGGTGGTGCACTGACGTGGGATTAGTCTAGCAGTCGCGAGTCGGTTCGCGGATCTACAAACTCGGCGAATAATTCGCAGCACCTCAGTAACAACCGCAGCCTAGCCATTCCCGTTGGCTAAGGCGCGGTTGCAGACAATAAATTTTCGATAGAGGTTATCGCGTGAGCGACAAAAAAAAGCAAGAGGGGGATACGCTGGCAGAGAACTCGCAGCGAACCCTGGTAACCTTAGATCAACTCAGTCAAACAATCGAAGTTATGTCGAGTGTTGTCAACCGCCTGCGAGCGCACCTAAGCGAGCAGGTGGCCGCGGCGATTAAACCCTCTGCATCCCAGTCGCAGCCTCTTTGCACCAGTGCCACAGGTGGCGCCAGTAGCACGAGTGACGATCATACTGCTACCGGGTCTAGCAGCAGCGCGCAAAACCCCTTACAGCGATACAGTAGCCGGTCGACAACACTAACAAATCCCAGCGAGTATGATGGCGCTGAAAAGCCGGGATATCAGAAGAGCCTGGTTGTCGAGCTCAGCTCTGACGCTGAGGTAACGCGAGATCCACGAGCAACCTTGCACTGAGACAAGCCAGCTACTCTCGAGTGCGCGAGGGATTCGCTCATCGTGTTTAGACACCCGAAAGGCTTACTTTTGTGAACACCCCCCATCATGCAGAACGCAAGTCAGTCGAGTCGGCTCTTTCCTCTTCCGACCCCTCTTTCGACCCCTCTTTCGACCCCTCTTCCGACCCCTCTTCAGCCCCCTCTTTAGGCACGTCTTCGGGCAAAAAAGTCGGCGCTTTAGTCCTCGCTGCGGGCTTCAGTCGCCGCTTCGGCGCGAGCAAGTTGCTCGCCAAGCTCCCCGACAAGCCGCAGGTCAGTCTGCTGGAACAAACCCTGACAAGTCTGAGTGCGGCGTTGCCGTCGATTGTCGTCGTTTACCGCCCAGAGCTCCGCGATCAGTTTCTCGCTATTGGCGAACGCGTACAGACAAAGAGCCCAGACACGGCACTTTCCTTCAGCGAATTCGACGACGCCGCGGCAGGCATGGGCGCGAGCCTTGCTCACTGCGCCAACTCGATGACTGACTGGGCCGCCGCACTTGTTTGTTTAGCAGATATGCCCTACATCAAGCCGTCGACGTATTCACTCCTTGCCAAAACGGTGACAAGCGACACGATCGTCGCACCCTACTTTAATAAGGCACGGGGGCACCCCATTGCATTCGGGTCCACTTATTTCGATGAGTTGCGCGCGCTGAGCGGCGACGAGGGGGCGCGCAGCCTTCTTAACAAACACCGCGTAAAAACCCTTTCTCTGGCGGTCGATGATAACGGTATACTCCTCGACATAGACACCAAAGAAGACCTAAACCGACGACTATGACTGCTCACCCGCAATCGCTCCATCAGAAGCGCGGATTTGACGCAAAGAGGATGAGCAGCGTTCGACTGCTCGTTATGCGGCTGCTAAAAATCTTCTGCCTGCTCCCATTGCTCTTTTACTTTAATACCGCGCTTTTTGCCGATGAGGCTCAGGCCCGCGCAGCGATGTCGAATCCCCAGAATCACTTAGTGGCCGTATTCACGTCCAAGGGCGCGTTCTACATCGAACTCTTTAACGACCGAGCTCCGCGCACTGTCAGGCAGTTTGTTGCGCTCGTGACCGGCACCATGGACTTCCCCTCGAGTGATCTTAAAATCCGCTACTACGATCAGTCGAGTTTTCACACCGTCATCCCCGGCAGGGCACTCTATGCTGGCAGCCCCTCGGCGAGTCGCTTCGGCCTGCAACCGTCGCCGATTCGCGCAGAGATCGACGGCATCTCACTCGGTCTCGACACGCGACCGCTACTCGATAGCACGGGCGAGGTGGATCGAAGCTTTGCACTCTCAACGAGGCAAGAGTTTGAGGAGCAAATTCTCGCCCCACTCTACGCTGCCGCCGGTATCGAGTCGGCACAAGCGCTCAAAAACAACGCTGAGCGAATGATGCAACGCCTCCAACAGCTAAGCGTCCTCGAAGCGCTTGAGAACCTCGGGTATCGCTTTTCTTCGACATTGAACACGCAGCCCATCAGTCAAGGAACCGTCGCCCTGTTGCCCACCAAGCCGGGCGAGGTTGGCGCCGAATTTGTTATCAGCTTGGTACCTAGCCCCTGGCTCGACGGACGAGCAACACCCATCGGCAGCGTGGTCGACGGTCTCTCGGTGGTCAAAGAGATAGGCAACAGAGGGGTAAGTCCTGATGACGAACCAAGTCTCGCCACGGCGATTTATTCAATGCGCATTCTTTAGAGAAGACAATTAACCTCCGCAGGAGATAACTATGAGCCGCAAAAAAAAGGACAACGCAAAACAAGGCACCTATGCGCTATGCATTACGATGGGGACAGTACTCGGCTTCGGACTAGGAGTGATTTTTGATCAACTCCTCGTCACTACCCTCGTTGGCGCGGCGGCCGGTTTTATCGCCGCAAAAAGACTCGTCGGCTAACACTCAGCTAAATCAGCATTCTTAGCCCTGAGTTTATTTGAGCAACTCGAGGCGATAAGGCGGCAATGATGCGAGGATTGTCCGCCCGTATCGCTGTGTAGAGAGTCGCTCGTCGAAAAGGGTGATCTTTCCATAGTCTTTTTCATTGCGGAGTAACCGCCCTGTAGCCTGCACAAGTTTGAACGCAGCATCAGGAACAGTAAGCGTCATAAAGGGATTGAGCCCCTGCTGCTCAATCCATTTAGCCAAGGTCATCTCAATCGGCTCGTTGGGCACAGCGAAAGGAATTTTAGCGATTAGCACGTGCGTGCAGTATTCCCCGGGCAGATCGACCCCCTCCGCAAAACTCGCTAGTCCAAATATCAGGCTCCCCTCCGACGAGTCGACTCTTTGTTTATGGTATTTGATCAATTGAGATTTCTGGAAATCGTCCTGGCAGAGCACACGATCAAGCCATTCTCGGGGCAACTGCTCCATTACATCGAGCATCTGCCTGCGACTACTGAAGAGCATGAGTGAACCCGCTTGTGGATCGACAAGCCTTGGTATCGCTTCAGCGATATACGAGGTGTGTTTATCAACATCGGAAGGCAAACAGCCCATCTTAGGAACGGTGAGAGTCGCCACCTCACCGAACTTAAAGGGACTTAGAATCCGCAGATACGCGGTGTGTTCGGGTAAACCGGCACGCATTTTCAGCATGGAGAATTCACCGAGAGCGGACAGCGTTGCCGAGGTTAGTACCGCACCGGCGCAGCGTTCCCAGAGCCGCTCCTGCAAAGCATCTGCCGCTAACACAGGGCTCGTCGCGAGGGTAATGTCGGGAAATGCGTCGCCCGGATTGTAATTCAACCACCGCGCATTGGGCGCTTTGCCCTGCGCGTCTTCGCTTGCATAGTTTGACCAGAGTGAAAGACAAGATTCAGCACGCTGCAGCGTGCTTCCCGCAAGGCCATACCACTGCTCTGCGAGCTCACGACGCGCAGGCTCTCCTCCCTCCTCGAGCGCCTCTTTGAGCTCATCGACGACTGCGCGAACACCTGCGGCATAGCGAGTAAAAAGCGTCGCTAAATTCTGCGCCGCTACCCGAACCGACTCTGGAATAACGCCAAGCTCGAACGCATATTGAACGCGCTCTTCGTAGCTCTCACCAGTGTCGGCAGCCTCCGCGATCTGTTCGAGCAATACCCACACCACGTCAAGCTCGTTACGTAGGCTAACACCTAGGGTAATTAAAGATTGCAGCGCTTTGGCATCTAGAAATTCGTCTTTGTTAAATCCTTTAAACAGCTTCTCTGACTTCTCGAGCCAACCCGCGGTGGACTTAATTCGAGTGGTCGCTGCGAAATGATTATTGCTTTTTAGAGGCAGGTGATGTGCCTCATCGAAAACGTAAAGGCAGTCCTCGGGTTCGGGGAGTATTACCCCGCCGCCCAAGGCTAAATCGGCCAAGACCAGATCATGGTTACTCACGATACACTCAGCTTCGTTCATCGAATCGCGCGCTTGATAAAAACAGCAATTTCTAAAATTACTACATTTCGGCCCCATGCACTGGGAGTTATCCACTGTAAGAGGCTGCCAACTTTCCTCCGCGATCAACTCTTTCCAAGAATCTCTATCGCCATCCCACTCGCCCTTACTGAGCGCCTCTAAGAGTTTTTCATAGAGCACTCTATCGCCAGTACTCGTAACACTCACGTCATCGCCATAGAGGTCCATCATCGCCTGTAGCGAGTCACTCCCGCTCAGGAGCATATCGAGTTTAGAGAGGCATAAATAACGCCCTCGCCCTTTTGCCAGCGACACGGTGAATTCGAGGTCAGACGCTTCGAGTATTTCGGGCAAATCTTTCTGCGTAACCTGTTCCTGCAGCGCGACAGTGGCAGTGGCAATGACCACTTTTAAACCGAGTTCTCGCGCTATGGGTAGAACAGCTAACGTATAGGCCATCGTTTTGCCTGTTCCCGTTCCAGCCTCGACAACAACAATGGGAGGAGGCCCGGAATTAACCGGCAGACTGCCGAAAGCCTTGGCGATCTCGGCAATCATTAGTCTTTGCCCATAGCGTGGGGTAAGTTTTTTCGCGCTGATCATCTGCCGATAGGCGCCCTGGATCGTATCTTTAACCGTTTGCGCTAACATGCTCTTCCAAGGTCTGTATCACTGGTTGGTTCGATCGCCGTGCAGTTCGGTAGCGAGGGATTAAAACTGCCTGAGTTATGAAATAGCTATAAAAAAGCTACGCAACAGTTATGCAACAGCTGCGCAAACGAGACCCAGCTCAAAAGTTCGAGGGCGCTGAAGAATCGCTTTAATCGCTCAGGATTTAGCTTTCGAGTATAGCAGCAAGGGCCTCATAGACCGAAAAATAGTGAATAACAGGCTGAGAAAAGCTGTTAGACACTCTGTTAGCGCTGAGCAACGCCAGCCACGTCCTTTTGCTTCGCCGAAGAGCATCGAAAGGGATCAAGAATACAGTAATTCTTTATGCCTGCAGGGAATCAACATCTGATAAACTCTGTTCGTACTCGAAATCACACACGGTTTACGCTATGACATCAACAGACACTCTTAACTCCGAAGATCCGACGACAGACGCACTCCCCGTCACGGAAACAGCGGACACAGCAGATATACCTGAGGCGATCGCTGCAACCCCGCCAACGACTGAGATTACGCCGCAGCCCTCCAATGAATCTGAAGAGCATGACACGTCTGCACAGCCTAAAACCGACGCGGTTGCTAGCCGCGAGAAGACACAGCCGATTTATGCAGACCCGATTGCTGAGCTCAGTGTTTTGGCGCCGCTTATTAAAGCGCTGACTGCTAAACAAACGACAGAAATAAATTCGCTCGGCAACAGACTGGGAGAGATTCGCAAACAGCTTCCTCTAGATGCCTCTCTCGCGAAGGATAAAGGTCAGGAGCTGCATGCCCAGATGGTTGCTCTTCTCGCCAGCAACAAAGCTCACCAAGAAGAGATGAGCAGCAAGGCCAACGCGTATATCGAGGAACTGAAAATCGCGCTAGAAGGCGGGCATTCAGATGCAAGCTTATCTGCGTGGGACAAAATTCAGTCAGCGCTCATACCGCTTAGCGGCAAGCTACGCAATGGCGTGCAGAAGCAGTTAAATGAACACCGAACCCGCTATCAAGAACTGAAAGACTGGAAACTTTTCGCCTCGGCTGAAAAAAAGAAAGAGCTCATCGCGGCCATGCAGCTCCTTATAGAGTCCGAAATTCAGGGCCCGGAACGAGCTAAGGCAATCAGCGCCGCGCATCAAGAATGGAAGACGCTCGGTCGATCCCAGCAGAATGAATCGCTCTGGAAGAAGTTTAAGAAACTCTCTGATGAAGCCTATGCGCCATGCAAAGATCACTTTAAGCAGCGTAAGCAGTCGCTGGTGGAAAATTTTGCCAATCGCGTCGCGCTCTGCACACAGCTCGAGGCCGATCTAGAACGTCTCAGCGCCAGCGAGAAAAACGACGGCGCAGCTGTTCAATCAGAGGAGGATATCAAGGCGGCGCAGCAGAAGCAGTCGGCCGAAATCGGTGCAATAATCACTGCCGCCGAGAAAAGCTGGAAAGAGACAGCGCCAGTCGAACAGGCGAAGATAAAAGAGTTGCAGAAGCGCTACTATGGCCTACTCAATGCGCTTCGCAAAGTCAGGCGCGAAGCAAGCCAAGAGAACGCAAAACGCAAACAGGATGCGATTGCGCAAGCGGAGGCTCTAGCTGCATCTGAGGACCGAGGCGAGGCGATGCGCGCAGCGAAAGAGTTGCAGCGCCAGTGGAAAGAGATTGGCCCAACTACTCACAAGGATGACCAAAATTATTGGCGCGCTTTCCGCGCAGCCTGTGACAGCATTTTCTCACGCGAATCCACAGACACGTCAGAGTCAAGACCGCGCAGGGAAAACTCTACAGGACGAAGTTCAAAATCCGCAGCAGTCGACATTACCAAGATCAGCCAAGAACTGGACACCCTGCTTACAGAGCTCGAGAGTCTTCTCGGCGCCGACGATGAGGCGTTCAGACAAACACGGGAGCGCTATCAAGACTTGTCACAACAATTCTCTGCAGCCTTAAGCCCCAAGCTCGGCAAACGCGGCAGAGAATACACAGAGCGGTTCACTACGCTTAAACGACGGTTCGACACCCGCTACAAGTCGCTTCCAGATAAAAAGCAGCAGCAGCGAATTGAGACGGTTACTGCGCTCACCAATCGGCTAGATGCGCTTGAACAAAGCCTACTTGACACGCAAACGAGCGAAGAATTCCAAGCAGTAAAGACTGCATTTGACATGGAGGACTGGCGAGCTCAGATCCGTCCAGATGATGCCTCGCTTACGACTATCCTAGACAAGCGCTTGGACGCACTACTCAACGCGAACGCGGCTAGCGATCTAGAAAAGCTAAGTAGCGAAGCCGCTCAGCAGGCGAGGAAACTATGCACTGAGCTAGAAATAAGCGCCAATGTTGAAACCCCCACAGCTGATCAGCCACTTCGTATGCAGTTGCAGCTTGAACAACTCAAAGCTGTATTCGGTCAGGCAAAACGCTCAGCGGCTGACGTAATCAAGCATTCGCGTGATGAACAGTTAAGACTTCAGTGTTTAGGCCCGTTATCGAAGGCACAGCGAGACGCGCTAAATGAGCGCTTTGACGCGGCAGCTGCGAAGCTTAATCGAGGATGAAAAAGGTGAGGCTAAAGCGTCCGACCGAAAGTTTAGTCGGATCCTACTTTGAGTAGAACACTATTGGCGTAGCTGCGGAGCCAATAACCGCGAAGCTCATCGGTTACGGTATCCAAGCGCTGCTCGAAAGCAGCGAGATCAGAGGGCTTAGCCTGCCAATTTTCTAGAATCCGACGCGCATGGAGACATTCATCTTCGGTAAGCATACCAGCTGCGAGCAGGCGCTGAAGTGCGAGATAGTTAATGTCCTGAAGTCGATAATTAGCCAGAATTTGCGCATCGATGCGCGCGGCAATCGCCTCAGGGTCGTCGGTGTCAAGTACCAGCTCCTGCCCGAAGGCAACGTGTACTGCCCCTTTCTGACCCATCATGCCGGTGACGATCGAGCGTATATCGCTGCCTTCGTCCTTTTGAAAATCTCCCTCTTTTGCGCGTATATAAAGCTCTTGCGCTTTCAGCGTATCGCATGCGTCATATTGATACGAGAGCGTCACCGGCACAATATTTAGCCTCGCCAAGCTCTCGCGCATCGGTTCCTTACGATGTGCGATCGCGAGCATTTTCAAAAGTGCAGGATCAGTCCTATCGATTCCGTCTTTCGCCCGCCCCTCGCGCTGCGCGATCCACACATTATTTTTAGTTTCGATACAGTGATGAATGTATTCGGAGAGCAATCGTGACGAAGCCAGTAGCTCACGTCCCTTAACCGAACGCTTAACGATGAAACTTTTGTTCAACCTCATCAGATCCGATACAAAAGGTTTTTTTAGTAGATTGTCGCCAATTGCTATTTGCAGTGTCTCGAATCCAGCGTGATAAAGCATGTAATTTACAAATGCGGGATCCATCGCGATATCGCGATGATTACAAATAAAGACATAGCTTCGGTCGGGGTTCAGATTCTCTAGACCCGAATGAGTAAGCGAGGTTGTCGTCTCCTCAATCATCTTATCCATATACTTCGCAATGACGTGCTGTATTGCTCTTATGCTATCGACGCCACGAAGCTGCTTGGCGAGTGTGTATTTCGCAAGGCGCCGCGCTAGGAAAGGAAGGAATCGAGAAAGTTTTGGAGCATAGAAGCGCGCGATACTGTCGAGCATATCAGAATCTCGCAGGAGCGACGCCAGCACTGCCTTGACCTCAGCATCTTGATACGGCCTGATTTCCTGAAACTTATCCATATTCCCTCGACTGCGCTCTCATTTACCATCGCGCCGTTCAGCAACCGGCCCACGCTGGCTTTGACCACTCGGTTCTCGCGCGCGAATTTTACTGGTTTCCCGCCGCAATAGGTAGAGAGGCGACGTACGCATTTAGCTCATCCAACAAAGGCCTCGCCGCATCCCCTCCTCGCTCTAACGCCTCGGCAAAACCCAAATCGTATTTCTTTCGGGCCTCTGGATCATTTATGCGGTTTAAACAAAACTCTCGCCATACGACGACCTCTTCTTCTGTCAGAGTCTCTGGGTAATTGCGCGCGCGATAGCGAAACAACATTTCCTTTAATCGCTGGTCTCGAAAGGGAATATCCAGACGGCCGAGATCGGCCGGCGCCGAGCGTCGTACAGTCTGCATTAATTTTTTATCTGAATCGCCAAAAAAGCCGGAATAAATCATGAAATCCGGATCAGTCTCAGGATCTCCCTCGCCGGCCTGGCTAAAGGCTTTCGTTACGGTCGCCGCCACATTGCGTTTTGCTCTTACTGCTTCAAAGTGAGGCAGCCAGACTGATTTATCCACGCCGTATTCGGCAGCAATTGTCTCATCGAGCACACCGAGAGGCGCAACTACCGGGCATTTATTTGTGGCAATTACATGCAGAGGGAGCGGGTCCTCTCCGACGGGCAAATCACTTCGGCGTTTGTAGAGTCTCGCAGCGAGCTCTTCGCCGCTGAGGCCCAGCCAGTGCGTGGGGTCAACTCGTAAATCGCAGGCGATTATCGCGTTGGTATTCGTTGGATGCGCGCACAGCGGCATTACCAATGACAAACATCCTAACCGTGCGGGGAATGCCATTGAAACAAACACTACGGGTTTTTGCGTTACAAGATCAAACTGGGCGCGAACAGCAACTTTCGAGCGTGAATTATAGGCATAATCATAAAGCTTGGGTTGCGCGCGGCGCAGAAGCTTAGCCATCTCAATCGTCGCAATTACATCGGCAAGTGCGTCGTGCGCTGCACCGTGTTCAATCCCGTTAGCAACCGTTAGCTGATCAAGCCGAAAACTGCGCGATCCATCTTCCTTAATCGGCCAGTTTATCCCCTCTGGGCGAACGCCAGCGCAAAGGCGCACAACGTCGATAAGATCCCAGCGCGAATTACCATTTTTGTACTCGCGCTCATAGGGATCGTGAAAATTACGGTATAGCAACTGCCTCGTCATCTCATCATCAAAACGCAAACTGTTATATCCAGCGACGCATGTGCCAGGCTCGGCAAATTCGGCAAGAATTCGTTCAATGAATTCCCGCTCACACACCCCTTGTGCCGCGGCTGTTTGAGGAAGAATGCCGGTGATGTAACAGGCCATCGGCTCGGGTAGAAAATCTGGACTAGGCTTGCAATAGAGCAGCAAAGGCTCGCCGATGATGTTGAGATCCTCGTCTGTGCGTACACCAGCGAATTGCGAGGCGCGATCACGCTTTGGGTCTTTACCAAACGTTTCGAAGTCGTACCAATAGATACTTTTGCCTGCCATTTCTATTTCCTCCAGCGCCTGCTAGCGCCCTTTTCTCGCCGCAGCATTGGCATTTATTCACCATTACAGGCTTGCGTACAACTGTAGTAGACTTATCGGCGGTTAGCGGCTCTTCCGCAGTGTCATAAACTGCGCGAGGTAAAGAGTAATCGCGCAAACGTTAGCCGCATAATCAGTCAGCAGCCAAAATAATAAGGACTAACTAGCTTCATGGATTTCCGCGGCAGCCACATCACCAGCGTAACCCAGTTCGACAGAGCAGCGATTGAGCGAGTTTTCGATGTTGCTGATAGCATGCAGCCTTTCGCTAGGCGCGAACGCCGCACTAACGCATTGGACGGCGCTATTCTCGGCAACATGTTTTTTGAACCAAGTACCCGCACACGCTTTAGCTTCGGCTGTGCGTTTAATCTGCTCGGTGGTTATGTACGAGAAACGTCCGATATCAAAACCTCATCGATTTCCAAGGGCGAGTCGCTCTATGACACTGCGCGCGTCGTGAGTGGCTACAGTGACATAATCGTGATGCGCCACCCTCAGGCTGGATCAGTTGAGGAGTTTGCACGTGCAAGCCGAGTCCCCGTGATCAACGGCGGAGACGGGCCTAATGAGCACCCCTCGCAGGCACTACTCGATCTTTATACGATAAAGAAAGAGCTTAACGCGAACGGGCGAAAAATCGATGGCATGCGTATCGCGATGGTTGGGGACCTAAAGCACGGGCGCACTGTCCATTCGCTTTCCCAACTTCTTCTCTTGTTCAACAACATAACTTTCACGCTTATTTCACCATTGGAACTCAAGATGCCCGAGGGTATTGTGTCCGAGCTACGCGCGGCAGGCCACAGCGTGATCGAAACCGACGACATGGAAAAAGGGCTCAACGATAACGACACTGTGTATCTTACTCGCATCCAAGAGGAACGCTTCAGCAGCAGGCTCGAAGCCAATATTTATCGAGGCCGCTTTAAGCTTAACCAAGAGATCTACACGCGTAATTGCGCGCCTAACACGGTCATCATGCACCCGCTTCCGCGCGATTCCCGCGAAGACGCCAACGAGCTTGATAACGACTTAAATCAGCATCCCAACCTCGCTATTTTCAGGCAAACAGACAACGGGGTAGTTGTCAGGATGGCGCTTTTTGCGCTGATCCTCGATGTCGTAGAGCTCGTCGAAGCCAAATCGAGCGAGGTGAAGTGGTACACCGCGAGTCGTTTCGACAACTAGCCCCATCGATCGGAGAATACTATGCTCTCAACTCAAGACTATTTGGCGCTCGACGCCGTTGCGCTCGGTGAGGGCATTGCCCGCGGTGAGTTTAGTGCATTCGAGGTGACTCAATGCGCAGTCGATCGCGCCCGAGAGGTAAACCCCAGCCTCAATGCAATCGTGCACGAAAACTATGAGACCGCGCTTGAGCGCGCAGCCTCGCTCCCCGGAAACAGCTCCTCTCTACTCGCTGGAGTGCCTTTTCTCATTAAAGATCTGAGCCCCGCCGCAGGTCTACCTGTGACTTTCGGCAGCGCGCTATTTAAAGGGTTCATCGCTCAAAACAATGCCAAGATTGTCCAACGCTATGTTGACTCAGGCCTCACCATACTCGGCAAAACCAATACGCCAGAATGGGGACTTACACTGACGACAGAGCCTGTGCTGACTGGCGCGTGTCGCAATCCATGGCATCTCTCGCACTCCACAGGCGGCTCTTCGGGCGGCGCTGCAGCTGCGGTTGCGGCCGGCATCGTCCCCGCAGCCCATGCTAGCGACGGCGGCGGCTCAATACGCATACCTGCCGCAAACTGTGGACTTTTTGGCCTTAAACCTAGTCGCGGACTCACGACCATCGAAGGCACGCTTGCTGAGTGCTGGAGCGGACTCAGTGTCGGCCATGTAGTGAGCCAAACGGTTCGCGATAGCGCGGCTTTTCTCGACCTAATTTCGCTGCGAGGCACTGGACTGTTCGCAAATCCATTGCTTTCAGTCGAGTCAAAAAGTGGCTTCGATGGCTTTTTGGCGGCGCTCCGCCAACCAGCACCTGCGGGGCTGCGTGTTGCGCTCATCACCACCCATCCTACTGGCGAAGAAATCGACTCGGAGGTGCTTGCCGGTGTGCGCGCTGCGGGAAAGCTACTTGAAGACCTTGGGCACAGTGTAGAGGAGCGCGCACATCCTGCGGATCACGCGAAGGCGGGCGCCGCCATGTCCAAAATCATTGGAACGCATGTCTTGCAAAGTATTAAACCGCGTCTCGATTCTCTCGGCTTGAGCTTAGACGAAGCCCCCGTAGAGCTATCCACAAAGGTGATGGCAAAGGGCGGCGCTAAAGTGAGCGCATCTGACTACGTGACGGCTCGAGACCATCTCAGAAAGCTGGAACTGGACATGCTTGCTTTTCATGAATCGGTGGATGTTATTGTCTCACCAGTGCTAAGCAAACCGCCTGCACCGCTCGGATGGCTCGACATGAATAGCAATGACCTCAAGGACTATGCCGCCAAATTCAGCCAGTACAGCGGCTTCACTGCGTTCTATAACGGCACGGGCGCGCCGAGCATGTCCGTGCCGCTGCACCGCAGTAGTGCAGGCCTGCCCATTGGCATTCAGATGAGTGCAGACTGGGGTCAAGACGCCCTGCTTTTGCGGCTCGCTGCTCAGCTGGAAAGCGCTGCACCCTGGACGCGCAGAGCGCCTCTCTAAGCGCTGCTAGCGCTTAAGTTTGCGCGGATTTTGAGCAAATCTAGACCAGTGCCACGCTTGCCAAGGAAATAAACCTCGTTTATTTTCCAAGGCAACATCGTTCATCGTAGAAGCTATTTTAAGGAACGCTACCAAGAAAATTAGCGTGCCTATGATGTTACGATGGTGATTCTATTCTGGTTAAGACACGAAAATTACGTAAATAGTCACCTTGGAGAGACCATGCTAACCAATCTTCCCAACCCCTCGATGCTGTCTGCGCTGTCTGGGCCAGCAAAGGTTGTTGCGCCAATACGCGCCGCCTCTGCGTCTTCGCTGTTGCCGATACTGTTAGTCACTTCGTCAATGGTTGCGTTCATGCCCGCTGCCTATGCTCAATCAGGTGTGACCGAATGGGGCGTTCCCGATCTCCAAGGCAACTGGAAAAACGCGACGGTGATGCCGTTCGAGCGACCAGCCGAACTCGGCACTAAACGCGCCTATACAGAGGCCGAGGCGATCGAACTCGAACGGCAGGCACAGCGCGCGGTTGAAGAGGACAATGAGCCGCTCGACCCAGATCGACCAGCACCCGCTGCCGAGGCCCTGCCGCCGGTTGGCAACTACGATCTCTTTTGGACTGATCGCGGCATGTTCTTGCCCACAATCGACGGCGAATTCCGAACGTCCGCAATCATTGACCCTGCCAATGGACGCATACCCGAGCGGGTGGCGGGCTTCAACGAAAGGATGGCTGCGCTAGCGGTTGGCAAGCCGGACCGCAACGACGGTCCAGAAGGACGCTCGCTCGGCGAACGGTGTCTTGTCGCGTTCGGCAACAGCTCGGGACCGGTGATGAGTCCTGTGATGTACAACAGTCACATGCAAATCGTCCAGTCACCGGGGTATGTCACAATTGTGGTTGAGATGGTTCATGACGCGCGCATTATTAAAATAAGCGACGACAGATCCCCAGCCGCACCAGTGCTCGACAAGTGGATGGGAGACTCTATTGGGCGCTGGGAAGGCGACACACTTATCGTCGAAACCAAACACTACAATCCGTGGCACAGCTATCGGGGTGCACCCACCGACAATTTAACCGTGACGGAAACCTTTCGACGTGATGGCAACAACAAATTAATTTACGGATTTACCGTGGATGATCCGTCGGTTTACACCGCACAGTGGTCTGGGGAATACCCGCTATCTCGAATCGAAGAGCCAATTTACGAGTACGCCTGCCACGAAGGCAACTATGGGATTATCGGCATTCTTGCCGGCGCGCGACGTTTAGAATCGCTAGAGGACGCCGGGGTAGATCTCGCAATCGATCAAGAGTAGATGCGTTACTGCCGTAGCCCATAGCGTACGGCAGTAATTTCGGCCATGACAGCGATAGCAATTTCGGCAGGCGTTTTACTGCCTATCGAGAATCCTATAGGCGCATGCAATGCCTGAATTTGATCCTCGCTGAGACCAAGCTCTGGCAGTCTCTCGCGTCTAGCAGCAGAGGTCCGTTCAGACCCCATAGCACCAACGTAAAAGGCATCCGTTTTAAGCGCTTCCATCAGAGCCATGTCGTCGACTCGCGGGTCGTGTGCAAGCGCTACAATACCGCTATAGGGATTACTGAATTTTGCGCGCACCAAATCATCGGGCAAGCTCGCAGAAATCTCGACGCCGTTTACTGACCAATGGTCGAGGTAGTTCGGGCGGGGGTCGCAGAGCGTTACTTCATACTCCAGCGCAATCGCCATCTCGGCGACATAGCGGGCAACATCACCTGCTCCCAGCAAGAGCAGGCGGTAGACCGGACTCAGCCGGTGCACCATCACCTCATCGCCTACCTCTACCGCCTCGGATTTCGAGTCACCGCAATCCATTGCCAAGGAGCTTGATGCCGAAATCGTGCCTGCGTCGACGCTGTGCACGCTCAGCGCGCCCGTAGCCAAATCAACTCGGCGACTCACTGTCGAATGACTCTGCAAGGCCTGAACTAATTCGGCAAAAACAGCCCTATTTGCAGGCGACGGTTCAATTGACTCAAGCAGCACATGAAGCTGACCTCCACAGGGTAGTTTCAAGCGCGCCTGCTCTGCCTCAGTTACGCCATATTCGATGACAAACGGGCCACCTTCGGCTTCATATCTCGCTCTAAGAGTCCCGTCTTTAAGCTGCTCTAAAAAATCTTCCTCGATGCAACCTCCAGACAGCGACCCCACAAGCTCGCCCTGCACATTACAAGCGAGCATTGCACCGATAGGTCTGGGCGATGATCCCCATGTCTTCAAAATCGTACAAAGCCAAACCTGTTGAGAGGCCGCTAACCAGTCGTTAACGCTTTCGATAATGTGCTGCTGACTACTGCGCATGGCGTGTCTTTCTCTCTAATTAATTTTCTGCGTGGTCGGATTGGGCGCGCCAGAACGCTGCTCTAAGGTGATGAACTGTTCTGGCGGTGTCCGATTCTAACAAAAACACGCAGCAATCGATCAAACGTTTTCAATCGGCACCTAAGCCGCAGCAATGCAGGCTGATAACAGCGTTTTGACGCGCATTAACCACCCGCGCAAGCGCTAGACAATACGCTTCTTCCACTTCCCGAGCGCGTAGGCGAGCGGAACACCCACGGGCCAAAAGGCAATGAGGTTGATTAGTGTCGGTGTTAGGGTATCACCGGCGCCGTTAAACGCCTGAGTTACCGCGATTCCAAAACCAAGGGGCACGAAGCCGTAGAACAGTATCCGCAGACAGCGAACACCATTCGCGACTGCCTCAGGTTCGCTGGCAAAGAAGCCAACTACAGGCGCGGCAAAAAACCACAGCAGGACGCCCACAACCGCCATATAGGCGCCGCTGTAAAATGCGATAGCCCAAACGGCTGTTTCCGCTCTGTCGGGTTTGCCCGCGCCGAGGTTCTGACCGGCGAGAGTTGCGTCAGCATTACTCAGCCCCCAAGAATAACTAAAACAGAACGATACAGATATGACGACAGCCGCTCAGCGCAGCGTTTACATGATCGCTTTTCTCGCTTGGATTTCTCTCGCTGCATTTTGCAGCCATGGGTCTGACAGAATTCTTTCGGCCATAGCGCTCGCCTCACTCTTGTCAACCATCCTTTTCATCTGAGTGGCCGCCCTATTCCCCTGACCTGAACCTAGCGAGATTGCTGCCTCTATTTCCTCAGTCACGTAACTGATCGTCCCAGCGGGCAGCTCGCTTGCATCGAGCCGCGAGGAAACAGCACTCGCCTGCCTCGCGATCACCGCGACAGAGCGCTCGCTTCGGTCTCGCACATTCAACGGAGAAAGCGCGCGGGCGAACGGATTCGACCTAACAGCGTCGAAGGCTAGTGGCGGCGTGCCAGCATCGCCGCGTTCTTCGCAGGTAATTAGCTCCGAGCGCATCTGTGCCGCGGTGCAGTCGCGACTCAACTCTTTAGCCTCTCGCTCACGCCCGCGCGCTGTCAGTAACGCGCTTATTGCAGCCGCAGAGGGCGCGATCAGTGTAGGTGTCGAGTCCTCTTTATCGCGTCTAACCAATATGTCGTGACTCGAACCCCTTTCTGCCGTCTCGGTCATCGCGGCGGGAGCGTTGGGCCGCTCTTCTGCAGGCGAAGTTAACATCAAATCAACTTCGGTAGTTGCTAAGGGTATCGAAGGCTCGGGAGCGTCGAATGCTAATGCGCTGTCTGTCTCAGCATCCTCGTTAGCAGGCGCAGAGTCTTGTGCGATCGTGTCTCGAAATGGATTTCGCTGAACCAGACCAATCCTGATTTCCTGATCCCTTTTCTCGGGATCTATCGCATTAGGATCGATCGAGGTTCTTGGTAATTCACTGTTAAACCAAAGCCCCGTGATTGCAAGGGCGTGCACCATAAGACTAACGCCAATCATTGTGAGGGTTTGCAGCATCGCTCGCCGCTCACCGGGTCTCGCGTGAACACCGGTTTCCTCCTCGAGGATTAGATCGGAGAAAACGTGCGTGTGAACGCCAGGCGCACCAAGACCCTCACTCTCTCCTAGAAAGTGAGTACGCAAGTCTGAATCATCGAGGTGATTCACGAAACTTTGATTTAAGCGCTTAACTATTTGCTCGATCTCGGTGACGAAGCCCAGTTAATTTTGACCCGATCTCGCTCAGCAAGTTCCTTTAGAGAGCTCACTCGACGCCTTAAAGAGACGTTGCCTCAAAATCGGGTCTGATCTCTGAGAGCTATTTATGCTGTACAATCTAGACAAACTATCCCAGCCAGTTGGGCTGTATCAGCGGGGCGCCGAGTGTCTGCGCTCTAGGTCCAGCAAATGCTGCTTAGTCTCGATCCCGCCGCCAAAGCCGGTTAATTTTCCACTCGCGCCTATGACGCGATGACAAGGAACGATAATCGGTAACGGATTCGCCCCATTCGCTGCGCCAACGGCGCGAGCCGCCTTCGGCCGCCCCAAAAGCTGCGCTAGCTCACCGTAACTCCACGTTTCGCCGTAGGGAATTTCCTGCAGAGCTCGCCAAACTTCTTGTTGGAACTCAGTGCCCTGAGGATTCAGGCGCAAATCAAACGCTTTAAGTTCGCCGCCGAAGTAAGCGTCGAGCTGCAGGCGCGCCTCAGTAAACGCTGCATCGGCGCGTTGCCACTCAGCCTTGTGTCGGTGCTGCATTTTACCCGAAGGAAATCCAATCAGAGACAGTGCTTCGCCATCGCCTGCGAGCAAGAGAGTGCCAATTGCCGTTTCAATGTATGTGAATAGCTGTGGCGCAGTCGTTAACATATTCTCCTCACAAAGTACTCATTTGGCGCCGAATAAAATCCGTCGTTGCTCGTCGATGCCTGAATAGATCACATAGCGTCAGCCGCATAGCCCCGCCAGAGCAACAGAACCGCATAGGCACGCCATGGCTGCCAAGGCGCCGCCCTCTCCCTCAACTCCCTCGGCGTTAAGATTTCGCCTCTGTTAGCCGCCGCACGAAGCAGGATCAGATCAGAATGGGGGAATGCGTTGGGATCGCCAAGCGCACGCATGGCAACGTAGTTGGCAGTCCATTCGCCGACTCCTTTAATCTCACAAAAGTCTCGGACAAAGGAGTCGGGTGCCACGTGTGGACCCATTTCGAGCTCACCGTTCTTCATCCGTCGCGCAACCTCGAGAATTGCAGCAACGCGTGAATGAACGATGCCTAGTCCGTCTAAATTTGCGCTCGCGATAGACTCAGGCTCCGGAAAAAAATAATCGATCCCTTCGGCTTCGCAGACGTATTCCTCACCATGCCGCGAAGCCAATCGCGACACAAGCGTCGATGCTGCCTTCACCGTCACCTGCTGCCCTAGAATCGCACGCAGCGCCACCTCGAAGCCGCTCCAGCATCCGGGCACCCGCGTGCCGGGAAAACGCGAGATGAGGCCAGCAAGTCGAGGGTCAGCGGAAAGCGAAGCCTCAATCGCATCACTGTCGGCACGCAGATCCAAAATTGCGCGCACCCGTTCGACAACTCGCTGAAGCGCGCCTTTGTTATCAATCCACACCCGCAATTTCACAGAATTAGTTTGCTCGCTAAATTGCGCTATGAAATGTCCTTTAGCCTGCAGACCATCCCCGTCGGTTAGCCTAAAACTCCGTCCATAGCTCGATTGAGTAACGCACTCCACCCCGGGAATTGCGCGATAGGCAAGAAATGCCAGCAAGCCTCGCCAGTCAAAGGGCGGCCTGTAGCCTAGCGTCAACTCAATAGCACCGGCAGCCGCCGCCTCTGCTCGCCGACTTTGCATTCGGTTCATTGCTCGGAGTTCGCGCGGCGTTCTCCCATAGGTTTGCTGTAGGACAGCATTAAATCGTCTTACGCTGCCAAATCCCGCGGCAAAGCAAATCGATGTAAAGGGTAGATGCGTCTCATCTATTAGCTTTTTTGCAAAATGCAGCCGCCTAGTTTGCGCTACCTCGCTTGGCGTTGCGCCTAGGTGCTCCCTAAATAACCTCGCGAGCTGTCGCTCGCCAATTGCGAGTTTCGCCGCGAGTGCCTCAAGTGTGCTGTCATCTAGAAATCCGCGATCTATCATCTCGAGTGCTCGAGTGACTTTCCACGACCCGCTACTCCATGCCGGCGTTCCGGGAGAGGACTCTGGACGGCAGCGCAAACAAGGCCGAAAGCCCGCGGCAGAGGCCGCTGCGGCTGAGCGATACAGTAGGATATTCTCTTGCTTGGGAACTCGAACGGGACAGACGGGCCTGCAGTAAATACCAGTGGTGAGGACGCCGACGTAAAAGCGTCCGTCATAGCGAGGATCGCGCGCTTGTCGCGCGCTTTCGTAGAGCGCAGGATCAAGAAGGCTAGTCGGCTCGATCGATTGATGTGTTTTCATTCGCAACTGTCTCAATTCTTCCCACCGATTCGGTCGACGACAGAATAAGCGAAAGCGCTGCATGATTATGGCCGAAATCGGACATGGTTATAGAAAAAACACCGAGTCGTTATAAGTGTGAGCCTAGTATGCTGCCTTAACTATACCCTAGGCCTACACTGAGCCAAAGGGCATGCAGCGCCCGTTTCGCTAGTGTATATTAGCGAGCAAATTCAGCACCGCTGCGTGACGCCCCTGACCGCCCTCCCGCGGATACCTCGTCCGCCGCGCGCGCCAGAGATGCGCGGGCAATCCTCAAAACCGAAGAGATCTACGTAATTAAGGTGACCACCCATGACCGATAAAGACAGCCGCAAATATTCAAAACTCGTCGTCGACGGCGTCGAACAAGCTCCCAGCCGCGCGATGCTGCGCGCAGTGGGATTCGGTGACGATGACTTCAAGAAACCCCAAATCGGCATTGCATCCACATGGAGCATGGTGACGCCGTGCAATATGCATATCAATAAACTCGCCGAGGACGTGAACAAAGCAACCGACGCGGCAGGCGGCAAGGGCATTATTTACAGTTGCCCAACGATTTCTGATGGCATCTCCATGGGGACAGAGGGAATGAAATACTCACTAGTCTCTCGTGAGGTGATTGCCGAAAGTGTTGAAACAGTTTCAGGGTGTATGGGACATGATGGCATCATCACGATTGGGGGCTGTGACAAAAACATGCCAGGCCTTTTGATGGGTATGTCTCGACTGAACCGGCCCTCGATATTCATTTACGGCGGCACCATTCAGCCAGGACCCAATCATACCAACGTTGTGTCGGTTTTCGAGGCAGTCGGTGGTCACGCAGCTGGCAAAGTCTCTGACATCGAACTCAAAAACATCGAAGAAACTGCGATACCCGGACCTGGCTCCTGCGGGGGAATGTATACAGCTAACACGATGGCCTCTGCTATTGAGGCAATGGGAATGAGCTTACCGAACTCGTCAGCGCAAGATGCGATTTCCGCGGAGAAAAAACAAGACTGCTTGGACGCGGGCGCCGCAATCATGCATCTGGTGAAAAATGACATCAAGCCTTCGGACATTATGACTAAGTCGGCGTTCGAAAATGCGATAAAAGTCGTCATTGCCCTCGGCGGGTCGACAAATGCAGTCCTCCATTTGATTGCAATGGCGTTCTCGATGGGCGTCGAGCTCGAACTCGATGATTTCACCCGCCTCGGCAAAAAGACACCGATGGTTGCCGACCTAAAGCCAAGTGGCAAATATTTGATGTCCGAACTAATCAAAATCGGCGGCATTCAACCGCTAATGAAGATCATGCTAGACGCGGGCATGCTCGATGGAAGCTGCATGACAGTCACCGGCAAAACACTCGCGGAAAATCTTGAAAACGTAAAACCCTATCCCGAGGGACAGGACATCATTCGTCCGTTCGACAACCCGATCAAAAAGGACAGCCACCTGTGCGTGTTGCGGGGCAACCTTGCGCCGGGCGGAGCCGTCGCTAAAATTACTGGTAAAGAAGGCGTATCGTTTACTGGTAGTGCGCGAGTGTATAACTCTGAAGAAGAATGCCTTGCAGGCGTTCTTGATGGAACGGTGGTCGCAGGCGACGTCCTTGTTATTCGTTACGAAGGGCCACGCGGCGCACCGGGCATGCGCGAAATGCTGAGCCCAACCTCGGCAATTATGGGTAAAGGCTTAGGTCAAGAGATCGCCCTTATCACAGACGGTCGGTTCTCCGGCGGTAGCCACGGTTTTGTGGTCGGTCACGTGACGCCAGAAGCAAGCGAAGGCGGGCCTATTGCGATAGTCGAGACCGGCGATAAGATATCGATAGACGCCGATGCAAACACTGTTGAACTCCATCTCAGTGATGAAGAAATTGCGGCACGTCTGGCCAAGTGGCAGAAGCCCGCGCCACGCTATACCCGTGGCGTACTCGCCAAATATGCGGCCACAGTCGCCTCAGCTTCTGAAGGCGCGGTGACTGACAAATATCTCTAGCGGGGTATCGCTGTGAATGCGTTATTGTTGGGCTTGGCAGAAACAATCGACGGAGGCGCGCTGCAGGCTGGCGCCCTCTGGGCACTGCGCAGCATCCCCGGTTTCCCGCCGCTCATCCAAACCGTTCATATACTCGGTATCGCGGCCATCATGGGCAGCGTTGTTATGATCAACCTGCGCATGCTTGGCCTCGCACTTCCCAGTCAGAGTCTGCCTGAAATGAACAGGCGTCTAATGCCGTGGCTATGGTGGGCACTCGTGGCTAACCTCGTGTCCGGAGGCTTTTTCCTGTTCGCCCGCCCCTATCGCTATTTCGATAACCCGGTCTTCCTATGGAAACTTGCCTTTCTGGTTCCGGCGATTATCGTCAGCTATTTGGTCTACATGCTCAGCATTCGCAGCGAAGACGGTTGGTCGCGCACAGCCATGAGGCGCGCAAGCTGTAAGATCGTGGCGTTGCTCTCGTTGGGATTATGGGTGATGACGGCGATGGCAGGACGTTGGATCGCTTATGCAGAATATCTTTACTATCCGGCATAAAGTTGCCACACGCGCCAATTGAATAACAGGGCGGTGGGCCGCTATGCCCACTATGCCTACTTTGTCCACTGTAGCCACCGATTATGCGCGATTACCGAGCACTGAGATGAGCACCATGTTAGAGGAATTTTTAACCGCCCCTTTCTGGATAGATATTGAAAACTGGCCGGTCTCTTGGGCAATCGGTGGTACCTCATGGTTCCCCTTTCTCGAATCGATACATGTTATCGCCGCGGCGCTGCTTGTCGGCGCGATAGCGACTATAGACCTACGTCTGATAGGTTTCGCTGCCGTACGCTATCCGCTGTCGACACTCAATCGGGAGATCCTGCCTTGGGTATGGGGAGCATTCGTTATCGCGGCGGCAACCGGGTTCGGCATGTTCATCACCCGCGCGGCCTCCCATGTTGTTAACCCTGCGTTCCAATGGAAATTTTTTCTGCTCGCTCTCGCGGGGGCGAATATGATACATCTGCATAGAGGGCTTGCGAGACACCTACAAGCGAATAACGAGCGCAGTAATCCAGAATTAAGACTTCGAATTTCAGGGCTTACCTCGCTTCTCCTTTGGTGCGGTGTGATGCTTGCAGGCCGCTGGATCGGCCATATAGTTTAGGGAGCTAGCTAGGAAGTATAGGATGCGTACTGAGCCCAGCGCGGATTTCTTTATACAGTCGATGCCGAGGACCACAATCCTAGAGAGAGCGCAATAGAAAGAGCATGAAAAAGAGCACAAGAGAAAGAACGAAGGAAGGAAAGAGAAAGAGAATTAGATAAAGAGCGCAAACGGGAACAAGGAGACAGGGATGAAGCGACTGATAATCTGTGCAGACGGAACCTGGGGATCTCCCGAAACAAAACATCCAACCAATGTTTTACAACTCACTCGGGCAATCGCTTCTTTCGGCTACAAGCACGCATCCCGCCATTCCAATGCGCCAGACGCGCGCGTCGAGCAGATCGTTTTCTATGACTGGGGCCTCGGCACTGAGGCGGACAAATATCTGAGTGCCGTTACTGGCGCTGGCATCGATAAGAACATCCAAGACTGCTATCGGTTTTTGGTGCATAACTACGAGGAGGACGACGAGCTATTCTTTTTCGGATTCAGTCGTGGCGCCTACACCGTGCGCTCGTTGGCGGGACTGATACGCAATGCAGGTATCGTAAAATCACTCCATGCCGACCGAATACCTGAGGCCTATTCGATGTATCGACGCCGTGGAAAAGCGGCTACGCCAGATTCCTCGGCCGCTGTGGAATTCCGCCGTCTTTATAGTCATACCGACCGCATTCCAATCAGTTTTATTGGCGTGTGGGATACAGTGGGTTCTCTCGGTATACCCGCGCCGTTCTGGGGATCACTCAGCAAGCGCAGCTTCCTCTTTCACGACACAGCCCTCAGTAGTAGCGTGAATACCGCACGCCACGCACTCGCACTCGATGAATACCGCAGCGACTTTATGCCATGTCTCTGGCAACCCAAACAAGGCGTAGACCTTAAACAAAGCTGGTTTGTTGGTAGTCACAGCGATATTGGCGGCGGAACAACAGACACAGTTCTTAGCGAAGCACCGCTTGCCTGGCTTGCAGCCGAGGCGCAAAGCAAAGGCCTACAGATCAACCCCGAATCTGACTTGCTTAAGCGCATTACCGATAACGCTATCGACACTGATAGCAGCGCATCCCCCAAGCGAATCAATGCTAGGATTCATAACTCAGCGCGCGGACTTTTCGCGGCAAGGCCAAGGGCTACCAGGGAACTACGCGGCTCTATCCATATGAGCGCCAAGCGCTACTGGGACGATGATGTTGCGAACTATCGAAAAACGGGACGCACTCTCAGGAAACACCTCGCGTCTGTCGGAGACGACTGGGCGCGTGTTCGTATTGAAAATTAAAAAAGCAAATCCCCTCAAGGAACACTCTAGTTGAATGAAGCACGATTAGAAAACGCACGGCGCTGGTTTCTGAGCCGCTATCCCGGTGGCTTCTCCCATCCCGAACTTGCATTGATCGGCAGAAAGCACCGGCTGGAGAAAATGCAGGATTTCGTGCGTGACAATTTCGCTCAAAAAAAATTTCGTGACACCGACGAGTTGCTCGCCGACTGGGTGAAGCTTGTCAGCCGCGCGTCTTTGGTTTCGATTTTCGAAAAACCAAAGTTCCGCGATTTGGTGAATGATTTATCACCAAAAGAAAAAAATCGCTTTGCCGCCGGTCTAAAGGCGCAGCTTCATGGCGACCAGCAGACGGGTTTTGAACAAATATTACGCCTATTACAGAGCTATAAATTCGCCAAGTGGTCAATCATTAGCCTCGCACCCGTTTACGCAAACCCGCAGGAAGAAGTCTTTATAAAACCGACGACGGTAAAAAGCATCATTGGCTTTTTGGAACTCGAGAATCTCGTGTATCGCCCTCAACCGAGCTGGGAATTTTACTGTGAGTTCAGGCGTCAGATCGCTCAGCTGCGTGCAATGGTTGACCCCAGCATTGCACCTAACAATCTTGCCTTCACCGGCTTTTTAATGATTGCGCTCCAGGCAGGGGAAGAACTCGCTGGCATCCGCTAGTGACATTTCTAGGTTGGGAAACCCTCGATAGGCTTAGCCCAGGCCCCTGCCTATGCCCTTCTGCCTTCTGCCTTCTGCCTTCTGCCTTCTGGAATGAAGAATAATTCTTCTCGCCAGGGGATTGCTCCTCGGCGTGACGATGCTATGCTCTCATAATAATAATACAAGCGAGAGTAGCTATGGTTTGCTCATCACTATTCGACAACGCTCGGCATTCGTTCCATCGACCAGAAAACAAGATCGCACCCGCAACATCAACTGTATCCGGTCGGTTCAAACGCTTTGATTCTTATTTTGGCTTGGCCTTCTCCTTGCTCACTCAAACCACAAGGCTCGCGTCTGCCTTGGCTTTGAATCTCTTTGTTGCTAGCACTGCCTTAGCCGAGGATGCGGGAAATCTCTATAACACTCCCTTCGACATTAGTGCGGGCAGAAGTTATTTCGAGAAACAGTGCTCACGCTGCCATGGATTCGACGCCCGCGGCAACGACGAGGTTGGCGCACCTAACCTTACAGGGAAATTAACGCGAGCGAGCAGTAGCGCTGGCATCTACGCAATCCTGCGAGAGGGAATTAGCGGCACCGCGATGATGGCGGTCGACCCACAGGTACCGGACGCACAGCTCTGGCAACTCGCCGCCTATATCGAATCGCTTAGTCGCGAGTCCGCTAGCATCGCCGTGAGAGGAACTGCCGAGGCAGGAAAGGCCCTTTTCAATGACGTCGCTGAATGCCTTGATTGCCATATGCTTGACGGCAAAGGCGGCAGACTCGGCCCAGATTTAAGTACCATAGGAAGCCAACTAAGCCCCGACGAACTAGCCCTCTCGTTAATCGAGCCTAGCGCTAAAGTTGCACCGCGCTGGTGGTCGCTCACGCTAGAGGATAAAAACGGCATAGAACGCAGCGGCCTGCGCATGAACGAAGACAGCTTTTCGGTAAGAATTATGGATACTGATTCTCAGCTCTGGTCCTATCCTCGTTCTGCCCTGCGCCGCGTAATCCGCAGCGAGGAATCCACCATGCCAAGTTACGCCGCGAGATTTAGTGACACACAGATCGATGACCTTGTCGCGTTCCTTTATTCACTTCGGCCGGAGGCGACACCATGAAGCAGCAACCAAATGAGAGTTTCACTCCCACACTGAAGACGTCTTGGACACGCAGCGGCAGGCGCTTGTTTGGGTTCGAATGCGTCCTGTTTTTCATTCTTCTGTTCTCGACAATTACAGCGCAGGCACAGCAGACAGCGGAAGAAACCTTTGCGACCGTTATCACACCCGCGTTTGGCACCATTACCTGGGAGCGCCTTGTCGCAGCCGACGATGAACCGCAAAACTGGTTAAGCTATTCGGGCACGCACTCCTCGCAACGCTACAGCAAGCTCGACTCGATAAATCGCAGCAACGTTGCCCAGCTCGAAATGAAATGGGCTTATCAAATACCCGTAATTGATCGCGCAGAAACTGTCCCACTTGTGGTTGACGGCATCATGTTTATCACCGAAGCACCGAGCAATGTAGTTGCTGTCGATGCCCGAACAGGACGCGAATATTGGCGATTTGATTATCAAATCCCTGAAGACATTCGCATCTGTTGCGGCCGTAATAATCGGGGCGTAGCCATTCTTGGCGAAACGCTTTTCATGAGCACGCTAGACGCCCATTTAGTTGCCATCGACGCTCGCACTGGCAACCTGCTGTGGGATGTGGAGGTCGCCGACTACAAGGCAGGCTATTCGAAGACGGCTGCACCATTAATTGTGAAAGATAAAGTCGTTACTGGCATCGCCGGCGGCGAATATGGGATCCGCGGCTTCATAGACGCCTACGATGCCGAAACAGGCGAACTTGCTTGGCGTACCTATGCGATTCCAGGCGAGGGCGAGCCCGGCAACGACACGTGGTCTGACGATTCGTGGAAAACGGGCGGCGCAGCGACGTGGCTCACCGGATCGTATGATGCCGATCTCAATTTGATTTACTGGGGAACCGGCAATCCCGGCCCCGATTGGAATGGCGATGTCAGACTCGGCGACAACCTTTACTCAGACTCGGTCCTCGCACTCAACGGCGATACCGGCGCAATCGACTGGCATTTCCAATTTACACCGCACGACGTCCACGACTACGACTCAATCCAAATACCGATACTCGCCGACATAGAGATCGATGGCCGGACTCGCAACGCGATGCTGTGGGCAAATCGCAACGGGTTCTACTACACGTTAGACCGCCGTACCGGCGAGTTCATTAAGGGTAAAGCCTATGCCACCCAAACTTGGGCACAGGGACTAGACGCCGCTGGGCGTCCCATCCGAGTTCCGGGCATGGCCCCGTCCTACGAAGGCACGCTGGTCGCGCCACCCATCGTCGGTGCGACGAATTGGTATTCACCCGCTTTCTCGCAGCAGACCGGGCTTTTTTATGTGACCGCGTTTGACGGCGAACAGGAGTTTTTCAAACGCGACCAAGACTATGAAGAAGGCGAGAGTTTTACCGGCGGCGGTGGCCGCTATCTAAAACCGATGGACGCATTCCATAGCGCGATTCGCGCCATAGATCCAACGACCGCCGAAATCGTCTGGGAGTTCCCAATCATGCCACGCTCATCGGCAGGGATATCAACGACCGCGGGTGGTCTGCTGTTTAGCGGCAGTGCCGACGGCTACTTCTATGCACTCGATGCGGCGACCGGCGATGAGTTATGGCACACCTCGCTTGGCGCGAGGGTGCATGCTGCGCCGATGACCTTTGCCGTCGACGGTGAACAATTCGTCACGATAGCCTCGGGCAATGTTGTGTTCACCTTTGGCTTGCCAGACTAAGCTCATGGCGCAGGGCGAGACGCAGGGTTAAACGAAAGGACGAACCAGCTCTTCGCTGACATCCCAGAGGCGCTCGGCGTCGGCGTCGGTCGCGTGCGCCGCGATTCTCACCTTGCGCCGCTGGTAAAAATAATTACCATCGGCGTTCACGCTCGCGGAGTCCTCTGAGCTCGCCAACCAAATAAACGTTTCTGCGCCCTTTTCTACACTTATCATAAAGGGGTAAATAACTACCCCGATTGTCCTCGCGAGGAGCCCACCTTTACTCCATATCGGCGTCCTGACCGCACCAGGATGAAACGAGCTGGTGACGATATTGTGACCACCGACCCTTCGCTGCAACTCTCGTGCGGTCAGCAGATTCATAAGCTTGGACCGCCCGTAGGCCACGAGCGTTTTATATCCGTTATTCAGCCCAAGGTCGTCGAAATCGAGCGGGCTATTCTCATGCCCATAAGAACTCGTGAATACAACTCTGGCTAAGCCACTTGTTGACGCCCTCTCTAGCGCCGGCATTAATTTTTTCGTGAGCAAGAATCCAGACAGGTGATTCGTCACAAACGTTGTCTCGAATCCTTCTCGGGTTTCGGTGCGTCGTCCGTTAGCCGAGCCAGCATTATTGCAAAGCACATCGATTTTCAGAAAATCCTCTAGTAGCCGATCTGCCAACGCGCTGACACTTTCGAGCGAGCTAAAATCGGCGATATAAAGTCGCCCCTGATCATTCCCCGTCTCTTGTTCTATTCTAGCGAGCGCGGCGCCTCCTCTCTCTTCGCTTCGACAAATGAGCACGACACGTGCGCCCCTTGCCGCGAAGTTTCGGGCAGCTTCGAAGCCAATGCCGCTATTCGCGCCAGTTACCACAAAGACTTTACCTGACAGGTCTTGATCAAACTTTTCCATATCGTATTTCCTTGTCTACTCGATTCACGAGCCTAAGCCACATCTGAAATAGAGCGCCGTCGCCAGACAGCGCTTGAACTCAGCCGCCCTTAAGGCTATTTTCCGTTAATCGAGAAAACACATCAAACACGGCACGGGGTCGGACAAAGTCATGAACGCTAAAACTTCACCAAACGCTCAGCACACAGGCGAACGCCAGGCTACCTTTACTCGTTTCGATGAGTGCAGCAAACAAGACGCTGAAATTATTCTTGAGAATTATACGCAATTCGCGCAAGAAATACCGACGCGCGTCCTAGACCATCTGCGTCTACTCGACGGCGATTTTGGCGGATTCAATGTTGATCGTCTTCAGCACAGCTTGCAAACCGCCACGCGTGCGCTCCGTGATGGCCGCGATGAGGAATACGTGGTTTGCGCGCTGCTTCATGATATCGGCGATACCCTTGGCACCTACGATCACGGCGGGCTCGCGGCGGCGATTCTCAAGCCGTTTATAAGCGAGGCCAATCATTGGATGCTGCAGAATCACCCTATCTTCCAAGGCTATTACTACTTCGAACACCTTGGTGGCAATAAAGATGCCCGTGAAAAATTTGCCGACCACCCTCATTATGAGCACACCAAAGAATTTGTTGAACTCTACGACATGCCCGCTTTCGATGCCGACTACGACAGCTTGCCTCTCGAGCATTTCGAGCCGCTCGTCAGACGCGTAATGAGCAAAAATGTCGAGGTAGCAGGCTAGCCTCGTTCCTGCGGCACGAGTCTGAATAAATTCTACCTATTGCAATACAATCGAGAACCTCATGTCTAAACCACCCAAGAAACGCCAATCAGATTCGTCCGCCGAAGCGCGCAACGCCAGCATAAGCCGCTTTCCCATTCCACCCTTGAGCGCCATGGAGCCAGATATCCGTCAGCGCATAGAGGAGGTCCAAGCTAAATCGGGATTTATTCCGAATATTTTCCTTGCACTCGCGCATCGGCCGGACGAGTTTCGCGCATTTTTCGCACTGCATGATTCGCTCGTCGACAAAGACGAAGGGCTGAGCAAAGCCGAACGAGAAATGATTATCGTGGTTACCTCTGCACTGAATCAGTGTCTGTATTGTGTTATTGCCCACGGCGCAATTCTGCGAATCCGCGCGAAAGACTCACTGCTCGCCGACAAGCTTGCAGTTAACTATTTAAAGGCAGAATTAGAGCCACGGCAGCGTGTAATGCTCGACTACGCCAGTAAGGTCTGCATGGCGGCCGACAGCATAGAAGATGAAGACTTTGAAGCGCTAGAAGAAGCTGGATTCGATCAGGAAGAAATTTGGGATATCGGCGCCATCGCAGCGCTTTTTGCCATGTCCAACCGCCTCGCGAATGTGATGAGCTTACAGCCCAACGCTGAATTTTACGCCCTAGCACGTTGAGCAAATTCTATGTCCACAGCATTTACGATCACCGCACTTAACGATGCCACAGATTCCGAAAACCGCATGCACAGTGATGACGTCGCTGCTCGCTACGGGTTTAAGGGGGCGCTGGTAAGCGGTGTTAATGTGTTTGGCTATATGACCCAGCCGCTCGTTGCGCAGCTAGGCACACAGTGGCTTTCGAATACGGGCTTCGACGTGAGATTTCTTCTACCCGCTTACGAAGGGGATACGATAAGTGTCGACTCCGTTCCCTCGATATCCCCTGAGCGAATCGCGTTTGAAGATCGAATTGAGACGCGCGCATCGAATCAAACCGGAACCATGCTAGCCACTCTTGCCTCCTGGCCTCTGGAGAAGTCAGATTACTCTCGGGCACAAGCGATGCGAGAACAGGCCCAGCAAGAAGCGGTGATTTATTCTCACGAAGACCGCCCTCTGCTCACGTGGGACGTTATTCAGATAGAGAAGGCAGCACCCACATGGCACTGGACTCCGTCTGCCGAGGACAATGCCCGCCATGTCACTACCCAAAGAGACATGGCTGCCTGCTATCGTGGTCCCGAGGCGTTGATCCATCCCTATTTTCTATTAGATACCTGCAACCGGGCACTAATGCGACTCTACAGACTCCCCGCATGGATCCATGTTGGCACTGTCGGCAGCATGCTTCGTGCAATCAAGATAAATGAGAAAATCACTGTTGATTGCCGCCCGATTGACCGGTGGGAGCGCAAAGGACATCAGTTCATACGGCTCTACATTTCGATGTTCTCAGGCGATGATTTGGTCTTTGAAGCTGAACACACAGCAATCTTTAGAATCGCTGAAAAATAACTGGACCACAGCCGGACATTAGCCGAGCGATAGCCCAACAACGGCTAGAAAAAGCAAAGAGACAACTTGCACCGCGCGCTGCCAACCTCGACCACGTAATCCGAATATAATGAAGGAGGCCTCATGTTGAGCCAGTCTAGTCGAACACTCACCGTTCACTTTCAATCGCTTTGGCCGCGATCTGGGCTGCGATTTAGACCGCAAATTAGAAAACCCCTCGCGATTATGCTGCTCACAGTCCTGTCCTTGGTCAGTTCCGCTACACGTTCTGCTCCACAAGGAGCAGACAGCATTGCAGAGCGCATCCTCCCCCTGCGCGAACGGGCTGCGCTGCAGGATGACATTCTCGCCGACCGCCTCGACACCCTGATCCCGACGCTCATGCGACGCGAAGGAATCGGTGCCTGGGTGTTAATTGCTCGCGAGTACAATGAAGACCCCATAGTTAAAACGATGCTACCCGCCACCTGGCTCAATGCTCGCCGCAGAACGGTGCTTTTGTTCATAGATCGAGGCGAGGCGCTTGGGGTTGAACGTATGGCAGTTGCGCGCTATGCGGTAGGCGACCTCTTTCCCGGAGTATGGAACCCAGAAGAGCAGCCCGATCAATACGCGAGAATTGCCGAAATACTCAGCGCTGCAAACCCTAAAAATATTGCCCTAAACTTTTCGAACGACTACGCCCTCGCCGATGGACTAACCTATTCTGAGCAGCGCGATTTCAGCGCCGCACTGCCGGCTTATCTGCGCGAGAGGATAGTGTCCTCGGAGCCACTAGCGGTCGCCTGGCTTGAAACGCGCACCGAAAAAGAAATGGCTGTCTACGCCGACGTAATGGCGATTGCACATGACATCATTGCCGAGGGATTTTCGCGCGCGGCCATCACGCCTGGCATAACCAGCACGGAGGATCTCGAGTGGTGGTATCGACAGCGAGTGAATAACTTAGGTCTCACGACTTGGTTCCACAACAGCATAGAGATCGAGCGTCCTCAGAGCGCGACCGATGCACTTGTCTCGCAGGGCGCGGCACTCGACATCATCTATCCAGGCGATCATGTGCATATCGATTTCGGCATCAGTTATTTGAATCTACAAACAGACACACAGCAAAACGCCTATATCTTGAGACCTGGGGAGAACGAGGCGCCTGCGCATCTACAACGGGCGCTTGCTGAAGGCAATGCACTGCAGGATATTCTGACGTCGAATTTTGAGCTAGGTCGCACGGGCAATGAGATACTCGCCCGCAGCAGAGCGCAGGCAATCGATCGCGGCCTGTCTCCAATAATCTATACCCACCCTATTGGCTTGCATGGCCACGCCGCAGGGACGACGATAGGTATGTGGGATAAACAAGACGGCGTACCCGGCAGCGGAGACTATGAGATGCAGCCTAACACCGCCTACTCCATCGAACTCACCGCCGAGGTGAATCTGCCCGAATGGGGTGACGCCCCCATGAAAATGAAGCTCGAGCAGAATGGTTTTTTCGACGGAGCGACATTCCGTTATATCCAGCCAAGGCAAACACGCTACCACCTCATTACAAGCGATTAGCCCCCCCCCCCCGCGCGCACTGTACGAGTCGCGCCGCGTAGGGTAGATTAGAGTGTTGGTGCAAATGAACACGGCGGGCAAAGAAATGGGAGTTCATCTAGACCTTTCCTCAGGAATAAATCG
>JALRKV010000023.1 GCA_023254735.1 Pseudomonadales bacterium
AGAAGGGTAGCGGCTCTGGTTCATCGTAGTTCAGGCTATCGTAGTAACGCGTTGCTCGCCTAAAGGCTTCGGCAGCGCCTTCTAGGTTTCCTGCGTCCCACTCTAGTTGACCCTCGAGAATGCCTGCCAGTGCGCCAATAATATTTTTGCCGTCGTGAAATCGAAAGCGCGCGGTGGTGGTTTCGGTGAGGTCAAGCAGTTCGGCGAGAGTTTCGCGCGCTCGCGCGGTATCCCCCTGCTTGAGCGCCGAATAGCCTTGAGAGAACGAATACATACTGCGATTCACATCGCCACTAGGTTCGTTATCTAGCGCGAGCGCTTCCTCATAGCGACCGAAACGGACCAGACTCATCGCATGCATCGCGCTATTCCCGTTCAGCTTAGCAAGGTCTTTCGCAGCCTGAATCGAAGAAGCGCTCGCGCCGCCCATTGCTGCAGCATAGTAGAGCATCGTGAGGTTATGCGTCGGATAGATCGCCACGCCGCGTCCGATAGCGGCCTTCTGGTCAGAATGCCACGCGATAGTATTGGCCCTAACTGCCTTCTCCCAGAGCCCCATCTCGTTCCATGTATGGCTTGGCATATGGTTGATATGACTTGCACCAGGGATGGCGGTGCCTAGTAGCTCAGCGCAGGGCGCTGCGAGCTCGGGGGTTGGGGTCGATTCGGTAGCATGAACATAGAGGTGGCAGGCCCCGGGATGCGTGATGTCGCGTGCGAGAACGCTTTCTAGTATGCCATGGAGTCTGATGACATTCGGGTCCTCTAACCTGCGGTAACCCCGTCGTTCTTCGAGCAGAAACAATGCGTCTGCATAGAGCGTGGCAATGTTTAAGTCGTCAGGATATTTGCGCGCCAATCCTGCCAGGGTATCCGCGTAGGCTTGATCCTGTACGCGTCTTGTCGCGGGGTCATAATTCTCGACATAGCGCGATTGCAATGCATGGATTAGGTCAGCTTCTTTTTCGCTTGCGTTATCAATCAGGGCGAGCGCTTTGTTAAGAGCGGCAAGCGCACGAGGCGCCTCGGCTGTAGTCATTGCCCCATTGAGATAGCTGCCCCAACTCCACGCTTCTCCCCAAAAGCAAATTGCACAATTCGGGTCAGCGATTTGCGCTTCACGAAACGAGCGCGCGGATTCTAACTTTGCAAAGGCATACATCATTTGCATGCCTTGATCGAAAAACGCCTGAGCGAGCTCCGAGTTCGAGGAGATTGGGAAATGGAAGTCGCCGAGTATTTCTTCCATAAGCGGGATTGGCGCAGCAAACTCCTCAGGATAATCAATTTCCTGCGAGTAGAGAGACTGAGATAAGGCTGACAGCGTGAATAGGCTTAGAGCTAGGGTAATTGCCTTTGGCATGGTTCGTATGTTCTTTTTCATGGCCATGGTGTTCATTAAATTCTTGTCTCCTTCCTTAGAATTTATTGACGCGAACATTGTCTAGCGTTCGTAATATCGCATCAGTTTTTTATCAATTACAGGTTAAATTCAACCCCGGCGCCGGGGCCGAGTGGTAAGCCAAGCACTACCCATAAAACGGTTAATATAATGCCTGAAAGCAGCAGCAGTGCTGAGTAGGGCAGCATAGTCGCAGCGAGGCTTCCTAGCCCAAACTCGCGTTGCCAGCGCTGGCAGAAAATAAGTATTAGCGGGAAATAAGGCATAAGCGGGGTGATTATATTGGTTGCTCCATCGCCAACGCGATAGGCGGCTGTACTCATCTCAGGGCTGATTCCAACCAGCATCAGCATGGGCACCACGACAGGGGCAAGCAAGGCCCATTTAGCGCTAGCCGAGCCAACAAAGAGGTTAATGAATGCGCACAAAACTATGATCAGGGTAAGCAATAACGGATCTGGCAGACTCGAACTTTCGAGGAACTCTGCGCCATTGATGGCGAAAATCAGTCCTAGGTTCGACCAATTGAACATTGCAACAAAATGCGCCGCTACGAAGGCAAGGACCAAGTAGTAACCTAGATCAGCCATCGCTTCGCTCATCATCTTAACGATATCGCGGTGGTCTTTAACCACGCCGGCGCCTTTGCCGTAGGCCCAGCCTGCCGCAAGGAAGAGGACGAAAAAGCCGGCAACGAGCGATTGGAAAAAAGGCGTGAGTCTCGCCTCATCAGTCGCAGTGTCATCTATGAGCGGAGTTCCCGGCCCTATTGTTAAGAATAGCCAGATCGCGATCACCGCGAGACACGCGTAGCCAGCATAAGCGAGACCTCGGCGCTCCTGCGCTGTGAGTTCGGTGTTAGGGTCTTTGAGGTCTATAGACAGCGTGCCGCCGCCGGACACCACCGGAGTCAGTCTGGGTTCAACAATACGGTCGGTTACATACCAAATGACAGGCAAAAAGACGAAGGTCATCGCGATGATGAAAAAGGCGTTGCCTGCGATATTGGCATTCCAAGTGGGGAGAATTGTTTCGGCTGCAGCCTCTGTAATGCCGAACAAAAGCGCGTCGAGTTGTCCCGGGAACAGGTTTGCCGAGAAGCCTCCAGAGACGCCGGCGAAGGCAGCTGCAATGCCGGCGATGGGATGTCGGCCGGCCGCGGCAAACACGACTCCTGCAAGAGGGATCAGTACGACATAGGCCGCGTCTGTTGCGAGATTTCCAAGCATGCCAACGAGCGCAACGGCAGGTGTCAGCAGAAAGGTAGGCGCTTTAGACATCGCACCACTCATGGCCGCACCAAAAAATCCGGAGCGCTCAGCGACGCCCGCGCCAAGCATGACCACGAGCACATACCCCAGAGGATGGAAGGAGGTAAATGTTGTCGGCATGCTTACCAGCAGCCGGCGAATATTTTCTCCCGAAAGAAGCGACTCGGCGCTAACAATAAGAGCGTTGCCCTCGGCATCAACAGACACAGGGTGTTCTGCAGAAACACCGAAAAGCGCGGCGATCACGCTTGCGGCGATCACGCCAAGAATACAATAAACGAAAATGAACACGGGGTCGGGGAGTTTGTTGCCCGATCGTTCAATCCAGCCCAACAGGCCGTCTGTGCGTGGTGTGCTTGTGTTCATCTTTGTGTACCTCTTCAGTGGCTTACCATTCTAGGTGCTGGCTTCAGCGTCTCACTTTCTAGCTGTCTCACTAGTTCACTCTCTAGCTCACTCTCTAGCTCAATCTCTAGCTCACTTATGCGATCTGGCGAACGATTACCGAAGTAGTCGGAAAAACGTATTGAGCTCGGACAGGTAAGTGTCGGGTTGCTCAAGAGCTGCAAAATGACCGCCTTGTTCTAGCGCAGCCCAGTGCCGAATATCATAGGCTGCTTCGGCCCAGGCGCGTGGCGTTATATAGATTTCGGCAGGGAATAGCGCAACGCCCGTGGGCACATCGATGTAAGTCGTCGGCTTGGTCTGTGGAACTGCCCTGTTCTCATAATAGATGCGCATCGATGAGGTAATCGACTCGGTAAACCAATAAATAGAAATATTGGTGAGCAGCTCATCTTTACTGAAGTAATCATCCAGATTACCCTCGGCTCCCTGCGGCATGTCTGTCCAGCCGTGAAATTTCTCGAGTATCCACGCTGCTAGTCCAGCGGGTGAATCGTTGAGAGCATAGCCAAGGCTCTGCGGCTTTGTCCCTTGGATTTGCTGATAGGCGAGTTCGCCACGCATGTAGTTGCCGCGACTCTCCCGAAGTGCCGCTTCGCTAGCGGTAACTTGCTCTCGTTGGGTTTTATCCTCGGGTGGTCCTGCGAGAATCATATTCGAATGCAGGCCTATGAGCCGCTCTGGGAAATGATTGGCGTGATGACTGTTGATCACCGCACCCCAATCGCCACCGGCGATCGCGTACCGCTCGTAGCCAAGGTTTTGCATCAACCCCGCGAGCAGAAGTGCGATCTTCTCAGGATTCATTCCAGGCTCGGTCGGTGCTTGCGAAAAGCCGAAGCCGGGAAGTGAAGGCGCGATCACGTGGTAGCTATCGACGCTAGATCCTCCATGTGCTTCAGGATCGGTTAGAGGGCCAATAATTTTATGAAATTCGGCTATCGAGCCCGGCCAGCCATGCACAAGCATAAGTGGGATTGCGTTCGCGTTTTCCGAACGGTGGTGGATGGTGTGAATCTCATTACCCTCCACATCCACCAAAACCTGATCGAAACGGTTAAGCAAAGCTTCTTGTGCGCGCCAATCGAAGTCCTCGCGCCAATAATCAATAAGATTAGTGAGAGTGCTTAAGTCAGTGCCGTATTCCCAACTTACGCCGTCAAGTTGGTCGGGGAGACGCGTGCTCGCTAGCCGTCGTTTAAGATCGATTATCGCTTCTTCGTCTATCGCAATTTTAAAGGGCTTCACGACTGTCTCTCCCTGGGTTATCGAAGTCTGCGAATTGGCTTGGGCGCTGACAGTCGCCATAAATGCGAGCACGAGTGAAATGACTGTTTTCATGGCTGCTCCGAATAGTCGCTCAACACACGTTCGAGTATTGCAAGTGCTTCATTAATTTCTTCGTGCGTGACGTTGAGTGCTGGAAGAAAACGGATGCTATTGCCGCCGGCTTTTACAACGAGTAAACCCGCGGCCTGAAGTTTGGCTATTAGGGCCGCTGCGTCCGTGTGGCAACGAAGTCCTAGCATCAGCCCCAATCCAGTTACTTGGCTAAGCAGTGCGGGATATTGGTCAATGAGGTCCTGCAAGCCGCTGCGCAAGTGGATGCCCGCGAGCTGCACGTCAAGCAGAAAACCTTCGCGTAATAGTTCGTCTAATACGGCATTACCGACAGCAGTGGCCAGCGGACTGCCGCCAAAGGTGCTGCCGTGACTTCCTGCAGTCATAGCAGCGGCGACCCTGTCTGTCGCGAGACAAGCGCCAATTGGAATTCCGCCGCCAAGCCCCTTCGCGCTCGCTAAGAGGTCAGGAACCACGCCGAGCTGTTGATAGGCAAAAAGAGAGCCCGTCCTGCCGACGCCGCTTTGAACCTCATCGAACATTAAAAGGAGTTCGTGTTCGTCACAGAGCGCGCGTATAGATGCAAGATACCCCTTAGGCACGGGACGTATGCCGCCTTCGCCTTGCACGGGCTCTAAAACTATGCCGGCGGTGTTTGTCGTAATCGCGGCCTTTAGCGCTTCAAGATCGCCGAACTCGACTTGATCGAAGCCGGCGTCGCCGACAATGAATCCATCGCAGTGCATTGGGTTAAACGCAGAGGCAATCGCACCCAGTGTACGGCCGTGGAAGGAGTTGCGTAGCGATATAATTCGGTGTTTGTGGCTTTCGCCGCGGGCGTAAAAATAGCGACGAATAACTTTGTAACCCGCCTCGACAGCCTCGGCTCCTGAATTACAGAAAAACACTTTGTCTGCAAAGGTGTTATCGACAAGTCGCTGACCTAGTCTTTCAGCCTGTTTGATGCGATAAAGATTCGAGGTGTGCCAGACGGTTTGCGCTTGTTTAGTTAATGCATCAATGAGTTTGGGATTGCTATGCCCTAAGCAATTAACGGCGATACCCATTGCGAAATCTAGATAGCGCGTGCCGTCTGCGGTGAATAGCTCGGAACCCCGACCCGATTCGAACTCGAGAGTCGGCGATCCATAGTTATTCATGAGTGCAGAGCCGTGCTGTTGGGCAGAATTCATGGCGTGTTCCTGAGTGTCCGGGCAGTACCGTCTTACGATTGATTCGTTGTTTTGATGTCGTTTTTGTTTCTTGCTTTATGGTTTGTTGTGCGAGCAAATATCTATAAATCATGCCGTAGTAAAGTGTATCATTCAATTTGCGGTTTCAGGCGGGCTGGGGTCAAAAAAAGACCAGCGCGCTAACGTGTATTTGTGAGTAGGAGGTGAGGCTATGCTGTTTAGTTTAGGTGGTGCATCGACGCGGAGTTTAGAGCTCCCGACTGCGCAGGAAGCGCTTCCTGATAGGCAGGAGGCCGCTATTTTCAACCCTATTCACTTCGTTTCTGGGCATCGCATCGCGCAGCCACTGCCGGATCATCTGTCGAGTGCTGTCTTTGGTCTGGGCTGCTTTTGGGGCGCTGAGCGCCTGTTCTGGCAGCTTGAGGGCGTCTACAGCACCGCCGTTGGCTATGCGGGTGGCATAACCGCTAATCCTAGCTACGAAGATGTGTGCAGTGGGCGCACTGGGCATGCCGAGGTTGTCATCGTCTTTTTCGATCCCGCGCTCATCAGTTACCGGCAATTGCTCAGCGCATTTTGGGAGGCGCATGATCCAACCCAAGGGATGCGTCAGGGTAACGATGTTGGAACGCAGTACAGATCGGTACTTTACACGTTTGACGCCGAGCAGCAGGAGCAGGCGGAGGCAGCAGCGCGCGTATTTCAGGCCGCGCTCGAGGAGCGAGGGTATTCTCAGATCACAACTGAGATTGCGCCGTTAGACACATTTTATTATGCCGACGACTACCATCAGCAGTATCTTGCCAAAAACCCTAATGGCTATTGCGGACTCGCAGGCACTGGCGCCTGCTACAGGCCCGACTAGCGAGTTTGCGCGTTAAGAGTTTTGAAATTGGGGAGTGAAGAGTGACAGTGCCGCAGAACCCTAAGCAACCGTCAATTGATCCGCTGGTTATCGCGATTTCATCTCGTGCGCTATTCGATCTAGCCGAAAGCCATCAAGTTTATGAGGATGAGGGGCTCGCCGCCTACCAGCAGTATCAAATAGCCCGTGAGAACGATCCGCTACTGCCGGGTGACGCTTTTAGCCTGGTGCAAAAGCTATTGCGGCTAAATGAGCAGCTTGAGGAATCGCCCGTACAGGTGATTCTTCTCTCGCGCAACAGTGCCGATACGGGGCTGCGCATTTTCAATTCGATTAAGCACTATGGGCTAGACATAAGTCGCGCTGCCTTTAGCGGCGGGGAGAGTCCGTACCGCTACATATCTGCATTCAATAGCCACCTCTTTCTCTCTACCGACGGTGCGGACGTGAGGCGCGCGCTTGAATCTGGAGTCGCCGCCGCGACGATTTTGCCTTCTAATAAAGCTGCCGCTGACACTGCGACACTCAAAATCGCCTTTGATGGGGACGCGGTTTTGTTTTCGGATGACTCCGAACGCATCTACAAAAACGATGGGCTTGAAGCCTTCACGCGTAACGAAGTCGCCGCTGTCGACGAGCCGCTCAGTGGCGGGCCGTTTAAGCCGGTACTAGCCGCCTTGCAACAGATTCAGATGGCTTTTCCTATTGGTGAGTCACCGCTTCGGACCTGTTTGGTGACCGCGCGTGCCGCACCGGCGCATGAACGCGTGGTTAAGACCCTCAGGCATTGGAATATTCGAATTGACGAATCGTTGTTTTTGGGCGGCTTGGATAAGGGTGAGTTTCTGCGTGCTTTCGATGCAGACGTGTTCTTTGACGACCAGCAGGGACACTGTGACTCAGCTCGAAATCACGTGGCTACCGGTCATGTGCCCTCGGGTGTTGCAAATAGCGTGGAATAACACGGTATTCTCGCTCGATAGCGCGAAGAACGCTTCATTAACTAGCGCCGCTAATAAGATAGCCTGCACCAAGGCTGCCTAGTAACACGATCAATACTCCCCGTAGAAAACGCTCTGGCATCTTGTGTGCGAGTTTTGCGCCCAGCTGGATTGCCGGTAACGATCCAATTAGCAGGCCTGCGAGCAGCGCCAGATCGACCTGCCCAGCCAAAAGGTAGCCCAGTCCTGCCACCAGCGTCAGCGGTACTGCATGGGCGATATCCGTTCCGACGATTCTCACGCTTTTAGTGTCTGCATAAATAGTCATCAAAATCGCCGCGGCGAATGCGCCGGCACCGACAGACGACAAGGTGACGCAAACGCCTAGCACAATTCCCATCACGCATGTCGTCTTTGTGCGGTTCTTATGAATCACACCCATGATGAGACTAGGCTTGCCGAGGGCAGCGTTAGCGCGGAGCTTGTCCCTAGCTAAAAGCATCACTGCAGTGAGAATGAGCATCATGCCGAGGCTCGAGGTGAGCAACGCTTCGCTTTGTTGAAGGCTTACTAAATAACCACCGGACAGCGCCAGATGCGTTAATGCCGCCGCAGGCAGGCTGCCTGCCGCAAGAGTCCCTACGATACGCCAATCTACCGATTGCTGTTTATGATGCGAAACAACGCCACCGGTTTTAGTGAGCGCCGCATAGAGCAAATCGGTACCGATAGCGACTGCCGGCGCGTAGCCAAACAGGAGGAGTAGGGGGGTCATCAATGACCCGCCGCCGACCCCGGTTACGCCGATCGCAAAACCGACCAAACTACCAGCGGCGATATGGGAAAATGCGATGCTGACGTCAATGGCCATTGCTCCACTGACTATCGAATCGAGCAGTGTGCCTGAGTCGACTGCGAGACTTGCGATGTCCATGGTTTGTCCTTGGGGAAGCGCTAGCGAGGTTTGAGAATGCGGGTTTAATCGACTCTTATTGATTGGCCGACGCGTGGCTGAGGGCAGATGAGGGTGGAGAATAGACTGGTCTATATATTCCATAAAGGAATTTATTGTTATAGTTTTATTCTTTTGGGTTCTATCCCGTCACGATAAGAGCGTCAGGTGGTTCCGCGATGAAATTACAGCAGCTGCGTTATATTTGGGAGGTAAATAGGCAGGGTTTAAATGTCTCGGAGGCGGCGAATGCTCTGTTTACGTCGCAGCCCGGCGTCAGCAAGCAGATCAGAGCACTCGAAGACGAGTTGGGAGTACAGATATTTGAGCGCCGCGGCAAACAGTTGGTTGCGGTCACAAGTGCTGGGCAAAGGATTCTCGAAGCGAGCGGTGATGTACTGAGTCGCATACAGAACATTAAGTCGATGGCGGACGAGCTGCGCGATGAAAGCAAAGGCTCTCTCTCGATCGCGACGACGCACACTCAGTGCCGCTATGTGCTGCCAGAGGTCATAAAAACCTTCCGCGCTCGTTACCCCAATGTGTCTTTGCATTTGCATCAAGGCACGCCACTGCAAATAGCGCAGGCAGCCGCAGATGGGACTGCAGATATTGCGATCGCAACCGAGGCTTTAGAGCTCTTTGAAGAACTCACAATGCTGCCATGCTACCGCTGGAATCGCGCTGTGATTGTACCTAAGGCCCACCCGCTTGCTTCAGTTAAACGCCTGACGCTAAAAAAGCTCAGCGAATACCCGCTTGTAACCTACAACTTTGGCTTTACCGGGCGTTCGAAACTCGACGAGGCTTTTAAGCGTGAGGCGCTCACGGCCAATGTCGTGTTCACCGCCGCCGATGCCGACGTTATCAAAACCTATGTTCGTTTAGAGTTGGGTGTCGGCATCGTGGCGCGCATGGCGGTAGATGAAAAACAAGACAGCGACTTAGTCGCCCTCGATGCTGCACATTTGTTTGAGCCTAGTGTCACTAAGATCGCGTTTAGGCGAGGGAGCCATCTGCGTGGCTACATGGCTGGATTTATTGAAATGTTTGCCCCGCATATCAAAGCCGCTACGTTTCAGCGTCAAGTCAGCGAAAACACGCAGCAAGAAATCGAGGCGCACTATGCCGATGTTAGTTTGCCCGATTTGTAACTAGCGCCGCTCGCTGGAGATATGCAGGCCGCATTCTTTCTGAGTCGATTCCTCCCACCACCAGCGTCCTTCGCGCTCGTGCTGGCCTGGGCCCACCGGTCTCGTGCAGGGTTCGCATCCTAGGCTTACAAAGCCCTGGTCATGTAATTCATTGTAGGGAATATCGAGCATACGGATGAGCTGCCAGACTTCGGAGGAGCTCGTGTTGGCTAGCGGATTGACTTTGATGAGCTGTCGCTCGGGAGTTGAAAAAGTAGTATCAATCTCGACGATAGGCACCTCGCTGCGAGTTGGGCTTTGGTCGCGACGTTGGCCAGTTATCCAGGCGTCAAAACCTGCCAGATGCGCGCGTAACGGTGCGACTTTACGTATCCCGCAACACTCTTGGTGACCATCCTCATAGAAGCTAAATAAGCCTTTTTCGCGGACGAGTGAATTCACCGCGTCTGCGTTTGGCATTAAAACATCGAACTCGAGCGAGTAGTGGGCGCGAACCCGCTCAAGGAATCGATGCGTGGCAGCGGGGAGTCTTCCCGTGTCTAACGTAAAGACATGAAGATCTATCTCATTGCCAGCACCGCTTTGCTCAGCGAGTTTTTTTACCTTTACAAAATGATCAATTAGCACCACGTCTTCGGCGCCGCTAAACGAAAGTGCGGTGCGTCCGAGCGTCGGTAAAAGCTTTGCGAGGATTTCGCGCGGGCTAAGTTGCTGCAGCGTTTCGTTGAGAGCTTCTATGTCTTGTGCGTTCATGATGCAGCTAACCTTGGCAAATGGGTGGGCTTAGCATGAAGGGGTGCGGTGCGCGCTGTGCCTTCGATGAATGTTTGCCCAATTCTGACCATTTTCCGGTAAATGTAACGAAGGGTAAAGTCCGCTATTCGAACTATCGCTTATCTGCTAGATTGCGATTCGCACTCGTAGAGAGTGGATGCACCGCGCGCATCGTGCACGTCAGAGGAAACTCGACGCCGGTTTACTGCCTGCGTCACAAAGCAGAGAGAAAAAAGATGGAAATAGCATGCCTAGATTTAGAAGGGGTTTTAGTCCCTGAAATTTGGATTGGCTTCGCTGAAAAAACGGGAATCGACGACCTGCGTGCCACGACGCGTGAGGTCCCAGATTACGACGAGTTGATGCAGCAAAGACTGCGCATACTCAATGAGCATGGACTTGGCCTTCCAGATATTCAGGAAGTCATCGCGACAATGGCGCCGCTACCCGGTGCGCAAGATTTTGTTAAATGGTTGAAGTCGAATTTTCAGCTAATCATTTTGTCGGATACTTTCTATGAGTTTTCGTATCCCTTGATGCGTCAGCTAGACTTTCCTACGCTGTTTTGTCATAAGTTGGTATGCGATGACAGCGGCAAGATCGTTGACTACAAACTGCGGCAACCCGATCCTAAGAGAGCCTCTGTACAAGCATTGCATGGCCTAAATTTCAGAGTGATTGCTTCGGGCGATTCCTATAACGACGTGAGCATGCTTGAAGAAGCGGACGCAGGGATTTTATTTCGCGCGCCCGACAGGGTCATCGAGGAGTTTCCGCAATACCCCGCCGTTACCGACTACGCTGATCTACGTCGGGAATTTTGCAAGGCAAGCTTAAGGGATATTTCCTAGATTTGGCGTCAAGTTTCGCGTAGGTGCGCTCGAGTGGGGCTCCCAAAGCCGGCTCGGAGCCTACTCGAGTAGTAGACTGCCCTGAACTACAAGCTGCTCGAGTAACTCTTTTATTGGATTAAGCGCGAGCATGGATTTAAGCTCGCGCCTCTGTAGAGGCGCCGGCTCGCAGAGGCGACGAATCATGGATAGGTGGGCCCAGTCAAAAACAGCAGCGTTCCCATCGACAAACAGTGTGATATTTCGAGGGGTCTCTAGCGCCTTTTCAGTTATGCCTAGCCGAGCTTTTGCGGAGCGCTCTGAGTCGGTCGCGCCATCGCTATTGACCATATAGGCGAAACGCGATGAAGGGTTATGGCGGACACTCTCTGCGAGTCTCAGTGTTTTTTCAACACGCTTCGCCGAATTTCGGTCTATGCGCGCGATGAGCTCGGGGTATTTGGGCTGAGTGACATGACAGCCAAACCACTGTCGAAACAGCGGTTCATCATCGAGCGTAGCGCGTAGCGTGTTAAAGCTCGCGATTAGGGAGGATGTTGGTATTTGAGCGGGGTCTTCGGGGGGCGCCGTATTAGGATCCTCAAAGCGTTCACTACTCGTCGATCGCTGAATAATAAAGTCGCTGAACCCCTCTATCATTTCGCCGTAGGAAGGCGCGCGAAAGCCAATCGAGTAGCAGAGACTGTCGTCCAGTGAAATCCCCCAGTGTGCGACACGTGGTGGGACGTAGAGTGCATCTCCCGGATTAAGAATAAATTCCTCGGTGGTTTCAAAGGATTCGAGTAGACGTAACTCTGATGACTTGCGCAGGGGCGTTGCGTCATCGCAACGTTGACCTAGTCGCCATCTACGCTGGCCCTGGCCCTGGAGTAGGAATACATCATAGTTATCGAAGTGAGGGCCAACGCCGCCGTCCTTGCAGGCAAACGAGATCATCACGTCGTCAACACGCCAGCTGGGAATAAAGTCGAATTGTTTTCTGAGGTCCGCGACTTCCTCGAACCATTGATCCATTGCTTGAACGAGTAGTGTCCAGTTAGTTGCGGGGAGGCTCGTAAAGTCGCTCTCTTCGAAAGGGCCGCTTTTTAAGGCGAAGTTTTCAGGCTCAAACTCGGTTATTACACGGCTCTCAACAAGTTCCTCGCAGGCACATCCAGCTAACTCTTCGGGGCTCAGAGGGTCCGTCAATTGCGGAATAAGCTGACGAATCAGTACCGGCTCCTTCTGCCAGTATCGCTCTAAGAATTCACGACGGTTAAAGTCGGCTGACAGGACGTTTGCACTCAAACGTTTTTCGCCTGCATTGCTGCGTTGCCAAGATACGTTCGAGGGGTTAAGGCGAGGAGTTCGTCCTTGGCCTCTCGTGGCATCTCTAGAGTCTCGATAAACGCATGTATCGACTCTTGATTAATTTGCTTGCCCCGCGTCAGGTGCTTAAGTTTCTCGTACGGTTGCTCGATTCGGTAGCGACGCATAACGGTCTGGATAGGTTCGGCAAGAATCTCCCAGCAGGCGTTGATATCGGCATCGATTGCGGGAGCATTCACTTCGAGCTTGTTTAATCCCTTAATTGCCGAGCTGTAAGCAATCATGCTGTAGGCTAAACCTACGCCCATATTCCTCAGCACTGTCGAATCGGTGAGATCGCGCTGCCAACGCGAAATAGGAAGTTTTTCCGCCAAATGATTCAACATTGCATTTGCGAGACCGAGATTGCCCTCTGAATTTTCAAAATCGATTGGATTGACTTTATGCGGCATCGTCGACGATCCGATCTCTCCAGCGATAGTGCGCTGCTTGAAATAGCCAATCGAGATGTAGGACCAAATATCGCGGTCAAGATCGATTAGTATGGTGTTGAAGCGTGCGCAGGCTGCAAAAACTTCAGCGACGTAATCGTGAGGTTCTATTTGGGTCGTGTAAGGGTTCCAAGTAAGGCCTAGGCCGGTGACAAATTGCTCGGCGAAGCGTTGCCAATCCACCGAAGGATAGGCAGAAATGTGGGCGTTATAATTTCCTACGGCGCCGTTAATTTTCCCGAGAATCTCAGTTTCCTCTAACGCCCTAATCTGGCGCTGCATTCGGTGAAACACATTCGCGAATTCCTTGCCGAGGGTTGTAGGTGAGGCAGGTTGGCCGTGGGTGCGAGAAAGAAGCGGCTGTTCGGCATTGCTGAGTGCGATGTCGCGGACTTTAGCTGCGAGAAGACGCATTTCTGGCAAGAGAACTTCATCGCGTCCGGCTTTGAGCATTAATGCGTAGGCGAGGTTGTTGATGTCTTCCGATGTGCAAGCGAAATGCACGAACTCTAAATGCTCAGTGAGTTCTGGGTTGTCGGCGAGCTTCTCCTTGATGAAATACTCAATAGCCTTGACATCATGGTTGGTAGTCGCTTCTATTTCCTTAACGCGGGCGGCGTCATTGAGAGAGAAGTCGGCTGCGACACGATCTAAATAAGCGGTCGCTGAGTCGCTTAGGGAGGTCAGTTCGGTAATTTGTGGATGGGCGGCGAGCGCCTGCAGCCAACGAATTTCAACGAGCACTCGATGCTTCATCAGTCCATATTCGCTGAAATAAGGCGAAAGCGAATCGCATTTTGTAGCGTACCGGCCATCGAGTGGCGAGACGGCGGTTAGCTGATTAGAAACCTGACTTGTCATTTCTGAGTGTTCCTTTGGGTAGAGAGGGCGTTTTCTCGTTTAGAGCCGCACAGGGCGTATTATCGCAGCATGCGCCGTCTTATTCCATTTTGCTCGTTGGGCTGGTTTAGAGGCGCCAAATTCTTGGTTTGCGGGCTAATGCAGCTGCCTAATCACCTGTTTCTTAAGCTGTGCTGCAGTTCTCGCAAGACGGCTACGACAGAGGAGTTGCCAGCGGCGCCCTCCCAATTGGCGCCAAAAAAGTGCGGCGCGGATACCGGCAAGCAATAGGGATCTAATCGACGCGGCGTTGCCTTCGTTGCTCAGCATGGCCGCCGACCCCTGTATCTGAATCGGGCGCGGGCATTTGCTCAATGTGGCTTTATAGATTTTCGCTATTGCGTGCGTCTGCTCAGAGATGCCTGCGTCGTTGACGTTCGCCGGTGTGCTTCTATCGATTGCTTCAATGCCATATCGAATTTGGCTTGCGAGCTGCGGGTTGGCCAGTATGCTGTCTGCAAGCCTTAGCATGCCAACAGCATACTGGACGATCCTCTGAAAGCTTCGAAGCGAACCGCCTCTAGAGAGTGATTCGACCAGTGTAAGGCCGGGAACTAACAGATTCGGTTGTGGGAAGACCGCGGAAGGGCTTTTCGGATTGAGGGCGAAAAGCGGTTCCTGCAGCGCAGCGACGGTTGATTGATCGGTGATGCCTTCTCGTGCAATTTTGTCGATCAGCTGCGCGCACTGAAGCGCAAAAGCAACGGCCAAAACACGGTATTCCCAGTTGCCAAGGGTAGGGTTATGGTCGCTGCGGAAATCTTCGCTCATGATGGGTCCTCAGAGGAATTTAGGCTGTGTCGGCGTTGCCCAAGCCTAGTGTGAGCAGGCAGAGAAAAATTAAAATAAATCGCTCTCACAATGCGCTTTCGATTATCGCGCCACCAAGGCATCGCTCGCCCTGATAGATCACCATATGCTGACCGGGGGTGATGGCGCGCTGCGGCTCGTCAAAGTCGACTACCAAGCCGTCACCGGACAAGTTGAGTGTGCAGGCCTGATCTTCCTGCCGATAGCGGATTTTAACCTGACAGCGGAAGGGGAAAGCAGGCTCTTCGTCGTTTATCCAATTCACTGCGCCGGTGCGGAGTGATCGCGCGAAGAGCAGGGGGTTGTCGACACCCTGTACGGCGATGAGAATATTATTCTCGAGATCCTTGCCGGCAACAAACCAAGGGGCTTCGTCGAAATCCCTAAGCCCGCCAATATGTAAACCCTGTCGCTGACCGATTGTGTAATACATGAGCCCCGCATGTTCGCCTATCGTGACACCGGTATCGGTCTGGATTAGGCCAGGCTGTGCGGGGAGATATTGCTCGAGGAAATCTTTAAACTTACGCTCCCCAATAAAGCAGATACCCGTGCTGTCTTTTTTGTCATGGGTGCTCAGGCTCAGCTCTTGGGCTATCTTGCGTACACGGCTTTTCTCAAGCTCGCCGACTGGAAAGAGGGATTGTGCGAGGCTTTCGCCGCCTACCTCGCAAAGGAAATAACTCTGATCCTTATTGCCATCTAAGCCTTTTAGAAGGTGTGTGACACCCGCTACGTCGACTGAGCGGACATAATGCCCCGTCGCGATTTTGTCGGCACCGAGATCGGTTGCGTAGTCTAAAAACGCTTTGAATTTAATTTCTCGATTGCAAAGCACGTCGGGGTTTGGGGTGCGGCCGGCTTGGTATTCGCGCAAAAAATGCTCGAATACGTTGTTCCAGTACTCGGCAGCAAAATTTGCGGTATGCAAAGTGATGCCGAGCTTGTCGCACACCGACTGTGCGTCTGCTAAGTCTTCTTTTGCCGTGCAGTATTCTGTGCCGTCGTCTTCGTCCCAGTTTTTCATGAATAGCCCTTCGACTCGGTAGCCGGCCTCGATCAGAAGATACGCAGCGACGGATGAGTCAACACCGCCAGACATTCCTACGATGACTGTCTGTTCGGTAACTGGGCTCGCGCCATTACTCACTGCATAAGGGCTTTTGCTAGATGGCAAGGGGGTTTCTCTCTCTCGTGTCTGAAATTAGGTCTGTATCAGTGTCAAAGGGTACCGGGCGCCTGCCAGATAGTCTTGGACCACCTTTAGTACCAGAGGGCTGCGAAGAGTTAGCTGACTCAGTTCCGTAAGCGTAAGCCAATGTGCTCCAAGAATATCAGGGTCAAGGGAAGACTCCGTCAGACGTACTGGACTCGCGGCAAAGCACACTCGCACATACCTCACGCCGTTACTCGGGGCAGTGTGGTGGTAAATGCCAACAATACTGTTTAAGTTCACCTCCCAGGCTGTCTCTTCGAGCGCCTCCCTAAGCGCTGCCTCAGTGACGGTTTCGTCGCTCTCAACATGACCGGCGGGCTGATTATAAACGATCTCACCATTGTCTTCTTCTTCAACGAAGAGAAACTTCCCCTCTCGCTCAACGACGACGGCGACGGTAAGGTGAGGGAGTGCGGTGGACTGGCGGGTAAAACTTGCTGATTTTTTGTTGTCTTCTTGTGTCAAAGTCTCGGTCTCGTGGGTGAGCGCCACGCAAGCGCGTCTTGGCTAAAAGGGTTGAACCTCGCTATTATCTCGTCATTGTTACTACTGAGTTAACTAAAAGGAAGCGAACATTTTGAGTTCTGAGCAACCGCTTACGCATTTGGACGCGCAGGGAAATGCGCGCATGGTCGATGTCGGCGAAAAAGACAGCACGCAGCGCATCGCAGTCGCCGAAGGGCGTATCACCATGTCTGAAACCACCGCTCGGTTAATAAGCGACGGCGGACACAAGAAGGGGGATGTTGTGGCTATCGCGCGTATTGCCGGTATTCAAGGGGCGAAGCAATGCTCGCAGCTCATCCCGCTTTGCCACCCGCTAATGCTCACCTCTGTATCCCTCGAAGTGAGTGTTGAGTCCGCGGCCGTAAAGGTCAGTGCGACGTGCAAGGTGCAGGGGCAGACGGGTGTCGAAATGGAGGCACTCACCGCCGTGTCTGTCGCCTGTCTGACGATATACGACATGTGCAAAGCGGTCGATAAAGACATGGTTATAGGCGAGATAAAGTTAATTGAGAAACAGGGCGGCCGGAGTGGCCACTACGTTCGCGGGGCGAAATGACTATGCTGGTTACCGTACAGTATTTCGCGAGTGTCCGTGAGGCGAGGGGAGAGGCTAGCGACTCGATTGAGTTGCGTGATGACGCTGATACTACAGTGCTTTTGAACGCCTTAAGAGCGGGGCCGCTTGCTATACTCGATGACGCGCTTTTCGACAGGCTGCTTGTCGCGGTCAATCAGAGCGTTGTCAGCGGCGCAGTGCGGTTAAACGCAGACGATGAAGTTGCGCTTTTTCCTCCGATGACGGGCGGCTAGCTATGAGCGTTCGCGTACAAGAAGAAGATTTTTCACTGCAGCAGGAAGTTGACGAAGTCAGAGCCGAAGCAGGGGATGCGGGCGCCGTCGTCACATTTACAGGGCTTGTGCGTGAGTTCCACCAATCCGACGACACCCAGTCGGTGTCGTGTCTTATGCTTGAGCATTATCCAGGCATGACGGAAAAAGCACTCGCGGAGATCGAGGCGCAGGCAAGAAAACGTTGGCCATTGCTCGCTACGCGAATCGTTCATCGAGTGGGTGCCATGTCCGCTCAGGAGCAAATCGTCCTCGTTGCTGCCGCAAGTGCGCATCGTCATGCGGCGTTCGAAGCTGCGCAGTTTATGATGGATTACCTGAAGTCGCGTGCTCCCTTCTGGAAGAAGCAAACAACGAGCGAGGGAGAGCGTTGGATCGATAGTCGAGAGTCCGACGAAGCTGCTATAGCCCGATGGCAAACCCTCAAGTCCGAAAGCCTTTAAACCTGAAATCTAAGGCTAAAACCTTTAAGAAAGGTGCCGTCTCGAAAGGAGCTAAAGAGAGAGAAGCTTGCTTTCGCCTGGCTGCAGCGTCCCGAGCTCCCAATCTCCGATTTTCATGCGAATCAGCCTGAGAGTTGGAAACCCAACAGCGGCAGTCATTCGCCTGACTTGGCGGTTTCTCCCCTCGCTAATAATGAGCTCTATCCAGCTCGTCGGAATTGCCTTGCGCTCTCTGATTGGCGGGAATCGCGACCACAGGTCAGGCTCTCGAAGCAGCCTTGCTTTAGCAGGTTTAGTCGGTCCGTCTTTGAGAACAATACCGCTGCGTAGGGCATTCAGGGCTGTCTCGCTGACGTCGCCCTCGACTTGAACCCAGTAGGTTTTTTCTTTGTTGAAGCGAGGGTCGCTGATCTGATGCTGTAGCTTGCCGTCATCGGTGAGAAGCAAAAGGCCCTCGCTGTCTTTGTCGAGGCGCCCTGCGGGATAGAACTTGGGCCTGGTTATCAGCGGGGTGAGGGTTAAGGAAGGGTCGTCGCCACTAAACTGTGAAAGGATTCCGAAGGGTTTGTTGAGAAGGATGATGCTTGCCACTCTTTGTCCTTAACCTATTTCCTTGTCGTTTTCCCTCTCGGCGATTCTCGGCCTTATTTGGTCAGACAAAATAACGCCAGACCATTAACTGACGTCAGGCGATGGCTCAGCGGTCGCAGTAGGCCTCGACCCGACTCACGCACGACGTCAGTCATCTATGGCGTCTTGCTATGATTCTGGGGATGACGCATCACTCTCAGTGTTTGAGTCGCTAGACTCGTCTAAGGGAACTTCGCTCTCCGCCAGCATAATATTCGCAGCGTGGGGGCCTTTCGGGCCGGTGACTAAGTCGAAGGTAACGTTTTGACCAGCTTTGAGCGTTTTATACCCTTCCATGCCTATGGACGAGTAATGTGCAAACAAATCTGCTCCGCCGTCCTCTGGAAGAATAAAGCCAAAACCCTTGGCATTGTTAAACCACTTAACTTGGCCGTTGCTCATCATTCTCACTCCGTGCTTCTTATTATTTATTGTTATTTTTTGTCACTTAATGTGACTTGGCGACATATTCCCTTGAATCAACCAAAAATTCAACAGTGTTTTTCGATTGAGTTTTCCCTTTTCTATCACCCAAGCTATGACGCTGATCTAGATCTCCGATAGTGTCCACGAGGTCAGAAGAGTAGAATTGCAGACAGTGATACACTCTAGAGTTAGCAACCAAAACGAGTGGTTCAGCGTTAAGTGTGGAGATAGCGAATGAGGTTCCAGACATGGACGAGCAGTACGAATTAAAATGCGCCGAGCGTCTTTCTGCGCAGGGCGAGGAAGGTGATGACGGCGATTCTGGGCTAGCCGTTGCCAACGATAAGCCAGCATTGAAACGGCCGCCTCTGTACAAAGTGGTCTTGCTAAACGATGACTACACCCCCATGGAGTTTGTCGTGGAAGTGCTGCGCGCATTCTTTGGCATGAATCCAGAGACTGCGACTAGAGTAATGCTCAAGGTACACACAGAGGGCAAAGGTGTTTGCGGCGTATACAGCAAAGATGTGGCAGAGACGAAAGCTGAGCTCGTTAACAGCTATTCGGCGGAATGCGAACAGCCGCTACTATGCGCGGTAGAGGAAGACGAAGTCTGAGGACTGACTGCTTCGCCTTTGGTCTATGTGGCATCGACGCGCGCAGAGCGCGCAAAAAAAAGCGAACGATAAACAGACAGAACCTAATCGGATATAACGAATGCTAAGCAAAGATCTCGAATCAACGCTCAATTTGGCCTTTCACACCGCGCGTTCGAAACGTCATGAATTTATGACGGTAGAGCATCTCCTGCTCGCGCTTCTCGATAACGAGGCAGCGAGAGAGGTGCTGGTTGCCTGTGACTGTGATTTTGAAAAAATGGCCAAGGAGCTTAGCGACTATATCGACACGAATATGCCGCTACTACCCGAGGGGGACGACGAGCGCGAGACTCAGCCGACTCTTGGGTTTCAGCGAGTTTTGCAGCGCGCCGTGTTCCACGTGCAGTCCTCGGGAAAGAGGGAGGTTGGCGGGGCCAATGTTTTAGTCGCCATATTTAGCGAACAGGAAAGCCACGCAGTCTTTGTTCTAGAGCAACAAGACATTAACCGTATAAACGTCGTTAACTTTATTACGCACGGTATCTCTAAGCACGGTGAGGAATCCGAGTCTGAAGCGCCTGCGGCCTCTGTAGATGGGTCAAACGCGGCAGAGGGTGCTAAAAGCGCGCTTGCAAGCTATGCGACAAATCTCAACGCAGAAGCCGAAGCAGGGCGTATTGACCCGCTGATCGGTCGCGAAGAAGAAGTGACGCGCGTCGTTCAGGTGCTTTCGCGTAGACGAAAAAATAATCCGCTTTTAGTGGGTGAATCAGGCGTGGGTAAAACGGCCGTCGCCGAGGGTCTTGCGAAGCTCATCGTCGACGGTGAGGTACCTGAAGTGCTCGCCGAAAGCGTCATATATTCTCTCGATTTAGGCGCGTTACTCGCGGGTACGAAATACCGCGGTGATTTCGAGAAGCGTTTCAAGGCGCTGCTCAATGAGCTAACTCGCGATGAGAACGCGGTTTTATTTATCGACGAAATTCATATGATCATCGGTGCTGGTGCGGCGTCTGGCGGCGTTATGGATGCGTCGAATCTACTAAAACCTGCGTTGACAAGCGGGAAGATGCGCTGCGTCGGGTCTACGACCTACCAGGAGTACCGTGGCATTTTTGAGAAAGATCGCGCTTTATCGCGTCGTTTCCAGAAAGTTGATGTGGACGAGCCTGATGTCGATACCACGTACAAAATTTTGAAGGGCCTCAAGTCGCGTTTCGAGCAGCACCATGAGCTTCGCTATTCCGACAAGTCTCTGCTGGCTGCCTCTGAGCTTGCGAGCAAATACATCAACGACCGATTTATGCCCGACAAGGCTATCGATGTCATCGATGAGGCAGGCGCCTATCAGCGGTTACAGCCGCCCAGCAAACGCAAAAAGCTTTTACAGCCTGTTGATATGGAACGGGTCGTTGCGTCTATTGCGAAAATCCCACCCAAGCAAGTATCAACTACAGACATGGAAGCCCTGCGCACGCTTGAAGGCAATCTCAAGATGGTGGTCTTCGGTCAGGATCCGGCTATTGCTGCGCTATCGACAGCCATCAAGCTTTCGCGTGCTGGCCTCGGCGCGGAAGGCAAGCCTATCGGATCATTTTTGTTCGCGGGACCAACGGGCGTCGGAAAAACCGAAGTGAGCAAGCAGTTAGCTAAAATAATGGGAATCGAGCTGCTGCGCTTTGATATGTCTGAATACATGGAGCGTCACACCGTCTCTAGACTCATCGGGGCGCCTCCGGGTTATGTGGGCTTCGATCAGGGCGGTCTTTTGACCGAAGCAGTTAGCAAGAACCCCCATTGTGTGGTGCTGTTAGATGAAATAGAAAAGGCTCACCCTGATGTGTTCAATTTGCTCTTGCAAGTGATGGACCATGGCACACTGACGGATAACAACGGCAGGCACGCGGATTTCCGCAACGTCATTCTAATTATGACCACGAATGCAGGCGCGCAGGAGATGTCTCGCGCCTCGATTGGTTTCACCGAGCAGGATCATTCGAGCGATGGCATGGAGATGATAAAAAAAGCCTTCAGTCCGGAATTCCGCAATCGCCTTGATAGCATTATCCAATTCGGTAGCCTCACTGTTGAGACGATCAGAACCGTTGTCGATAAATTTATTGTCGAGCTACAGGTCCAACTCGATCAGAAAAATGTGCAGCTGCAGTTGGAGGACAGCGCTGTGGAGTGGTTCGTTACCCACGGCTACAGCGAATCTATGGGAGCTCGACCCATGGCAAGGCTAATTCAGGACAAGTTAAAGAAGGGGATTGCCGAAGACATTCTCTTTGGGAAGCTTGTGAATGGCGGCAAAGTTATTGTGAGCGCAACTGAGGGTGACATTGTTATCGAAGCGCACGCAAGAGAATCTTCGCAGTCAAGCAGCAGGAAATCTGCCAAAGACACGCTGGCTAAAACGTAACGCCGTGTGGTCTTGCCTGAGCCAGCTCGCGCACGAGCCAGCGTGCGGATAGTGGGAGAGGAAGGAGGCGGGTGGCGCTGAATTTAAGCGCCGCCAGGCTAGCGGGCACGATAAGTGATGCGACCCTTGGTCAAATCATAGGGAGTGAGTTCGACTCTTACCTGATCACCTGTAAGGATTCGAATATAATTTTTACGCATCTTGCCTGAAATATGGGCAGTGACGATATGGCCATTTTCTAGCTTGACGCGAAACATGGTATTCGGAAGGGTATCGACGACCTCGCCTTCCATTTCGATTTGATCTTCCTTTGCCATTGGCAAACCTCTGTACTTAATCAGCGGCGCATTGTGCCCGATTTCATCCTTGAACGCTAGCGCTGCCGTTCCCGCGTCGATCAGTTAATGCAGATCCAACGCCTGTCCTGGAGTAATTCGAGAGGGCGGTAGTCAAGTTTATAGGACATTTTGCGACAGTCTTTCACCCAATATCCTAGGAACACATAAGGCAGCTGTCTTTCTTGGGCGTGTTTGACAAGAGACAATATCGCAAAAGATCCCAGAGATCTTTTTGACTCTCGAGGATCGAAGAACGTATAGACAGCCGAAAGCCCTTGTTTAAGCTCGTCGCAAACGGTTACGGCGACAAGCCTATCGTCGACGGCAAATAAGAAAAACTGCGTCGAATCACTCCGACTTTGAATAAATGAGTCGAACTGCTCGCGCGATGCCGGGTACATGTCGCCGTCCTGATGACGCGAGTTTACATAATTTTCGTAAAGCGTGATGGCTTCGATATTCCCTGCGAGAGACTGTGTCGTAGTAATCGCTATATCCTTGTTGCGGGAGATCACGCGCCTAAAACGACGAGAAGGCTGGAATGTAGCCGTGGGTATTCTTACAGAAATACAGGCGCTGCAGCTTTCGCAATCGGGCCGGTAAATGTGAGGACCACTGCGTCTGAAACCCAATTCGCTCAACTCACTTAACAGATCAGTCGTGGGTATGACCTCAGGGTCGACGAATACCGTGGATGCTTCATGATTGGGTAGATAGCTGCACGGATGGGGGACTGTCCGAAATAAACGCAGGGATTTGCGTGGATCGGGTTTCTGTTCTGCATCGCTCATCGCACGACCTTTTGATAACGCGGTTCACTATTGCCTCTGGAGTAGGCGAGATCCTCATCGAGAGTCCAGCGAGTTTGCTGCCGGTGCTGAGCGCATGAAACTGCAATGCGGGCTAGAAAGTCGCTGCGTTGAATTTGTATTGCACCAAGCGATTCCAGATGCGGGTTTGCAACTTGACAATCAATCAGCGCAAAACCCCATCGTCGCAGCTGCTCCACAAGAATCGCGAGGGCAGCCTTTGATGCGTTACTCGCCTTCGAAAACATGGACTCTCCGAAAAACTGTGACCCGATCGCAACCCCATAGAGTCCGCCAACGAGCGTACTCTCCTGCCAAACCTCAACCGAGTGAGCGAACCCGAGGTGATGAAGGCGCAGGTAAGCACTCTGCATCTCATGGGTTATCCAAGTGCCGGCATCATCGCTTCGCGGGGCTGCGCAACCTGCAATAACTTGCTCAAAGGCTGCATCTAGGCTGAAATTGAATTCGCCGCGCCGTATTAACTTTCTTACACTTCTCGACGCCTCGAAGGACTCGATTTCGATGACCATTCTCGGGTCTGGCGACCACCAAAGAATCGGTTGATCGTCGTCAAACCAAGGGAAAATGCCCTGCCTATAGGCGCTAAGAAGGATTTCTGGTCCGAGTTGGCCGCCGGCACAGAGAAGTCCGTTTGGTTCGTCGAAGGCCTCAGAGGCCGGCGGGAATACGCCGCCGGTGTCTTCGAGCCAGGGCAATTGTTTCATCTATTTATCTAGAAAACGCTCAGCATCCAGAGCGGCCATGCAGCCGAATCCGGCGCTCGTCACAGCCTGCCGATAGACTTGATCGGCAATATCGCCAGCAGCAAAAACGCCTGGCACGCTCGTCTCTGTTGCATTGCCGGTAATACCCGTTTTGACGACGACATAACCGTTGCGCATGTCGAGTTGGCCTGCAAATATCTCGGAGTTAGGGATATGACCAATAGCGATGAAGACGCCGTCGACCGCGAGTTCGCGTGTCTCGCCGCCCTCTGTCGCACGAAGGCGCACGCCGGTGACACCGCTGTCGTCGCCCAACACCTCATCGAGAGTTGAATTCCACGCGATGGTAACTTTGCCTTCCGCCTCCCGGTCGAATAATTTTTGCTGCAATATTTTTTCTGCGCGCAGCGAGTCGCGGCGATGCACGAGTGTGACATGGGAGCAGATGTTAGCGAGGTACAGGGCTTCTTCGACTGCCGTGTTGCCGCCGCCAATCACGGCTACCGGCTTGTCGCGGTAAAAGAATCCGTCACAGGTTGCACACGCGCTGACCCCTTTGCCCATAAAGGCTTCTTCCGAGGGGAGTCCTAAATACTGTGCCGAGGCGCCCGTAGCAATAATTAGTGCCGAACAGGTGTAGGTGGACGCATCGCCTTTGAGTGTAAAGGGGCGTTTACTCAGATCGACCTCGTTGATGTGATCGAAGACCACCTCTGTATCGAAGCGTTCGGCGTGCTCAAGCATCCGCGCCATGAGCGCAGGCCCCTGGAGTCCCTCAACGTCGCCTGGCCAATTATCGACGTCGGTCGTTGTGGTGAGCTGACCGCCTTGAACCATGCCTGTAATAACGACGGGTTTGAGGTTAGCGCGAGCCGCGTAAATAGCAGCGGTGTAACCGGCGGGGCCGGAGCCAAGAATGATTAGCTCGTGGTGTATAGCGTCTGTCATGAGGTTGCCTTGTGGATAAATTTAAATCAGAGTGGGTTTAAGGCGCATATTCTACTCAATTTTGCAGCGAGGTAACCGTTAAACCTTACAGGCCGAGCGCATTGTCTAGTCTCGCCTTGCTGTTTGAGCTACAATTTAAATTAGCTTATTCTTATAAATTATTGAAAATACTTAATATAGATGCCTAAAAGATTTGAAGACTCCAAGTAAATCTGAATTGCAATCAACCGCGCATCCCGCCGTGGCAAGTCTTCTCGCGCGAGTGATACGAGAAGGGCTACTTATCGCCTATTCGTTATCCGCGATGTTTCTCCTCATTGCCTTGCTCAGCCACTCGCCGAGCGACCCTAGCTGGACGACTGGTGTTGGCGAGGATGCTGAAATAGCGAATGCCGTAGGTACGTCAGGGGCATGGGTGTCGGATGTTCTGCTACAGGTGTTCGGGCTACTTGCCTACACGCTTCCGCTATTCTTACTTTACAAAGTTGCTCTTGCGCTTCGCGGGCCTGCGGCTGCGCAGAACCAGCTCATCGTCTGGCCATTGGTCGCGCTCAAGTTCGGCGGTTTTGGACTTCTGCTGCTCTCTGCCTGCGGGCTCGCGGCATTGCACGTTGAGGCGTCCGATACACTGCCCTCGGCGGGGGGCATCTTAGGCACGCTCGTGCTCGACTTATCTGTGCCGGTGTTTGCCAATCTTGGGGCTACGCTACTGCTCTTTGCACTCTTTCTTTTTGGTCTCACAGTCACGGTCGAAATTTCCTGGCTCGGCGTCATAGATCGGCTCGGTGAGTGGACGCTAACGGGCTCTAGTCTAACAGCTCAGAAGTTTTCTGCATGGATTAGGGCGCGCAAACAGTCCGCCGAGACTAGGGAGCGGTTAACCGTTCGCAAGAAAGCGATAGATATTCATGTCGAGAAACAAAAGAAGCGAGTGCCTCCAACAATCAAGATCGACCCGCCGAAGCCACCAGAGCGCAGTAAGCGGGTGGAGCAAGAGAGGCAGGGGTCCCTGTTTGCAGACATTGGCGCAGGCGAATTGCCGCAAATAGGCTTGCTTGACGCGTGGCAAGAGACAAACGAGTCGGGCTTTTCGAAAGAATCTTTGGAACTGATGTCACGGTTGCTCGAAAGCAAGCTCAAAGACTTCGGCATCGATATCGAGGTTACCGCGGTGAATCCCGGTCCTGTGATCACGCGCTTCGAAGTACAACCCGCACCAGGAATCAAGGTCAGTCGAATCAGTAATCTTGTCAAAGACCTTGCAAGGTCGCTAGCCATCGTCTCAGTGCGAGTTGTGGAGGTCATTCCGGGCAAGACCGTAATCGGTATCGAAATCCCTAATGAAAAGCGCGAAATCATTCAGCTGAGTCAGGTGTTATCCACGCCTGAGTTTGACAAAGCGAGCTCACCTCTGAGCATGGCGTTGGGCCATGACATCGGCGGCAAACCGGTAATCGTGGATCTTGCTAAGATGCCTCATCTTCTGGTCGCGGGTACTACAGGTTCCGGTAAATCGGTTGGCATTAACGCCATGATTCTGAGCCTGCTCTTTAAATCAACGCCAGATCAAGTTCGCGTGATTATGATAGACCCCAAAATGCTCGAGCTCTCTGTCTACGACGGGATACCGCATCTCCTCACGCCGGTTATTACGGACATGAAGGATGCTGCCAATGGACTGCGCTGGTGCGTGGCGGAGATGGAGCGCCGCTATAAACTGATGTCTGCGCTCGGCGTTCGCAATCTCGCTGGCTATAACAAGAAGGTGATCGACGCAAAAAAAGCAGGGACACCGATACTCGACCCGCTCTGGCGACACGATCCGATGCTGCTCGATGAAGAGCAATCAGCGAGCGAGCTTGAGGCGCTTCCGAGTATTGTGGTGATTGTCGACGAACTCGCCGATATGATGATGGTTGTTGGCAAGAAAGTTGAAGAGCTTATCGCTCGCATCGCGCAAAAAGCGCGCGCTGCGGGTATCCACCTCGTGCTTGCGACGCAGCGTCCGTCGGTCGATGTGCTTACCGGATTAATCAAGGCCAATATTCCCACTCGTTTATCGTTCATGGTGCAGTCTAAGGTCGATTCGCGAACAATTTTAGGAGAAGGCGGGGCGGAGCAGTTATTGGGCCACGGTGACATGTTGTTCCTCCCGCCCGGTGGCGGCGTGCCCACGCGAGTACACGGCGCATTCGTTAGCGACGATGAGGTGCACCGAGTGGTAGCAGACTGGAAGTCTCGTGCAAAGCCGGTGTACATCGATTCGATTACCGCGGGTAGCGATGATTTTGATATGGGCGCGATGGGCGGAGGCGGGGGAGAGTCTTCCGAGGAGGATGATTCGCTCTACGATGAGGCGGTCGCGTTTGTCACTGAAACCCGTAAGGCATCAATTTCGTCCGTGCAGCGCAAGCTCCGGATCGGCTACAACCGCGCAGCGCGTATGATCGAGACGATGGAGGCCGCGGGGGTCGTTTCGTCGATGGGCAGCAATGGTCAGCGTGAGGTTTTAGCGCCTCCGGCACCAAGAAGCTAGGGTTTATTAACTAAGGTTTACTAGTGAAGGTTGAATAGCGAATGCTTCTAATGTGCTCATCCAGACTAATCGCGGTTCGCGTGCTGTTGCTTCCGCTGTTATTTGGATGGCTAACCAGTGTTCAGGGCGCGCAGCAGACACCGATCGAGTCGCTCGATGCGAACCTTGCTGGCATGATGTCCTTAAGCGCAGATGTTGAGCAACTCATCATTGAGGCGGATGGTGGAATACTCGAAGAATCCTTGATTCGTATGCGATTAAAACGGCCTGACGGCTTTTACTGGGAGACAGTTGAGCCCTTCGCTGAGCTTCTTGTGACTAACGGCGTTTGGCTGTGGAGTTATCAGCCTGATCTCGAGCAAGTGGTCATTGAGCCGTGGGATAAAGATGAATCAGAGCTTGCGGCACAGCTGCTGAGCGGCGACACCGGCGGGCTTTCCGCGGAATATGACATAGCGTCATTGGTGAGCGAATCGCGCGAAGTTAGCGAGTTTGTCCTAACTCCTCGCGCTAGCACGAATATCAATCGCCGAATTAGTTTGAGTTTTATTTCGTCACGACTGGATAGTATTGTCGTCGAGTCACGCAATGGACAGCGCACTGTCTGGCGCTTCGTCAATGTAGTGCTTAATCCGCAAATCGATGACGAGGTTTTCCAGTTTGAAATACCTGAAGGCATCGAAGTGATTGAGAACAACTATGGTCAGTAGCAGGGTCGGTTTTTGCTTATTGGCGAAGGACAGCACGCCAGGGCGATTTTATTGCCAGGCGAATACCAAATTATGAATGCTTTCCTCGCAGTCGCAATCGGAGGGGCCTTGGGTGCGCTGTCTCGCTATTCATTCGGGCTTATTGTAGTCGGTCTCCTCGATAATCGCCTGCCTTGGGCTACCCTTGGTGTAAATGTTGTCGGTTCGTTCTGCATTGGTATTGCGGCGATAGCGATCGGCGACCGTGTCATCGAAGGCGAGTTTTGGCGCCTGCTTCTGGTTGTCGGTTTTCTTGGTGCCTTTACGACATTTTCCGCATTCTCCCTCGAGACGCTTCTGTTACTGCAGCAGGGCAATTACAATATCGCGCTGGCGTACGCGATGGGCAGTGTAGCACTCTGCCTTGGCGCGACCTTCGCCGGCATGCAGTTAGCGAAGACTTTCGTGTAGCTGAACGACTTATTCTTTCCCCATAGGAAAACACGATGTTAGATCCAAAGCGCCTCCGCGCCGAAATCGAGGAGTTGGCTACGCAGCTCGCGAAGAAAAAATTTGTCTTGGATGTGCAGCTTCTGGAGTCGGTGGACTCCAAGCGCAAGACCCTGCAGCTCGAGACTGAGTCTTTGCAGAACGAGCGTAAATCGCGTTCCAAATTAATTGGACAGGCTAAGGCCAAAGGCGATGACGCGACCGAGATTCTCGCTTCGATGGAAGTCATTAATGCAGAGCTCGAGGCCAAGAAGTCTGCTCTTATAGCACTGCAAGACGAATACGCGGCCTACGCCATGGGTATTCCTAATGTGCCAGATGCTTCCGTTCCCGAGGGGCTAGACGAGAGTGCCAATCTTGAGATCAGCAAATGGGGCACACCTCGGGTATTTGATTTTGAGATACGCGATCATGCGGACCTCGGCGAAGCATTAGATGAAGGGCTGGATTTTGAAACCGCCGCAAAGCTCACTGGTTCGCGGTTTGTTGTTATGCAGGGGCGCACCGCACGTCTGCACCGAGCCCTCGCTCAATTTATGCTTGATCAGCACACCTTGAAGAATGGGTATACGGAAGTCAATGTGCCCTTTATCGTGAACGCCGAATCGTTGCAGGGCACCGGACAGCTTCCTAAATTCGAAGCAGACCTATTTAAGCTCCGCGCCGATCAAGACTACTATCTAATTCCTACAGCCGAGGTCCCGGTCACGAATATTGTGCGCGACACTATACTCGACCCGGCGCAGCTTCCACTCAAGCTTGCCTGTCACACGCCCTGTTTTCGATCAGAGGCAGGTAGCTATGGGCGTGACACTAAGGGCATGATTCGTCAGCATCAGTTCGAAAAAGTGGAACTGGTTCAGATCGTCGAACCCTCGCAGTCAGATGCTGCGCTAGAGGCCCTAACGGGGCATGCTGAGGGAATTCTTCAGGCATTAGAGCTCCCCTACCGAAAAGTAGCGCTGTGTGGCGGCGACTTAGGCTTTTCGGCATCGAAAACCTATGATCTAGAAGTCTGGCTGCCGTCACAAAATACGTACCGAGAGATCTCTTCCTGTTCATCCTTTACTGACTTCCAAGCGCGTCGGCTACAGGCGCGTTGGCGCAACCCCGCTACCGGTAAGCCGGAGTTGGTGCATACGATAAATGGGTCTGGGTTGGCGGTAGGTCGGACGCTTGTGGCTGTGATGGAAAACTATCAGCAAGAGGACGGTAGCGTAAGGATCCCTAAGGCGCTCGAAGCCTACCTACCGGGCGTCGAGAATCTTATCTAGTGGAGCGGCTGCCGCTTTTCCTCGACGTAAAGGGTAAACGCTGCGTTGTTGTCGGAGGCGGGGAAGTTGCGTTTCGTAAGGCAACGCTTCTCGCCCGAGCTGGGGCAAAACTTCATGTAGTCGCTCCCAAATTAGACGACGAAATGGCGTTGCTGTGTCAGCGCGAAGGCGCGCTTGTTTGCCCGATTGAGTTTCAGCCTTGCTGCCTCGCGTCGGCAACGCTCGTCATTGCGGCTACCGATTCCCTAGATGTGAACAAGGCAGTGAGTGATGCTGCAAAGGCGCTGTCGATTCCGGTGAATGTCGTTGATCAGCCGGCTCTTTGCACCTTTATCGTGCCCGCTATCGTTGATCGCAGTCCGATTCTCGTTGCTATTTCGAGCGGGGGCGCCTCGCCAATCCTTGCCAGATCTATCAAGCGACTAATCGAAACGCTTCTGCCCGCGCGCGTCGATAGACTGGCGATTCTTCTTCGGCAATTAAGAGATGCCATCAAGGAGAAAATTCGCGGCTTTGAAGATCGAACTCGATTCTGGGAGAAAATACTCGAAGGCGACATTCCAGAGCTTGTCTATGCGGGTAAAGAGGACGAGGCAAAGGAGCGGATACTGGACGAAGCGGAGAGAGCATCCGGCGCGAGGGGAGAGGTTTATCTCGTGGGTGCAGGGCCGGGCGATCCCGAGCTATTAACGCTAAAAGCCCTCAGACTTATGCATAAAGCCGATGTGGTGCTCTTCGATAGATTAGTGAGCGAATCGATCTTATTAAAATTAAGACCCGATGCGGAAAAAATTTTCGTCGGCAAGCAGAAAGCAGATCACGCAGTCCCTCAAGAAACAATTAACCAAATGCTCGTGCGCTTGGCGCATGAGGGCAAAAAAGTGTTGCGTCTAAAAGGCGGCGATCCCTTTATTTTTGGCCGCGGCGGTGAAGAGATTGAGTCTCTTGCCGCGGCAGGCGTTGCCTTTCAGGTGGTGCCCGGGATTACCGCTGCCTCCGGTTGTGCAACCTATGCGGGGATTCCGTTGACCCACAGGGATTACTCGCAGTCTGTGCGCTTTCTGACAGGGCACATCAGAGAGGGCGGAGTGCCTCTTGATTGGGCGATGCTCGCAGGCGAACAGCAAACGCTCGCGTTCTATATGGGGCTCAGTGGCCTAGAGATAATCTGTGAAGAACTGCTTGCCCACGGCATGGATCCGTCTATGCCCGTTGCTGTCATCGAGCAGGGAACCACTCGTAAGCAGAAGGTTAGCGTAGGCAATCTTGTGTCGATTCGAGAGCAAATCCTCGTCGACGAAATTAAACCACCGACACTCATTATCGTCGGCCGAGTGGTGTCGTTACGCGAAAAACTCGATTGGTTTGGTGTCAGCTAGGGTCTAGAGGCAGTTTTCAGGTTTGGGTAGTCCAGCAACCTTTGCGGCAGTTTTGGCGGGGCTGCCGCCGAATAGGCCCATTAAATACCGGCTTTGGCCTTTGTCAGCGCCGAGCTCTCGCCTGACGAGACTTACTAGCGCGCGGTTGGCTGGTGCAATCTGGTGGGACTGATAAAACGCGCGAAGCAGATGTATCACCTCCCACTGTGCCTCTTCGAGGTTTATGTTTTCGTTCTTGGCCAGAAGTGCGGCTACTGACTCATCCCAGTCGGACAGGTGTTTAAGAAAACCCTCCGCGTCAAGCCTGAGGTTTCTCTCCGCCAGCCGCGCGCGCGAGGTATCTGTGTCCGAGCGACTCATCATGCTTAATACCAGCTTACGCTCCGCGGCAGTCGAGCGCTAAGCGCTACAAACCCTCGCGTGTCCACGGCCTGCATTCCCTCTAACACTTCGATGCCGCGGGCAGCGAGGTCCTCTTTTAGAAAATAGCATTCCAGATGCCTGAATCTGGGAGCAGATGAAGGTGAGGGCGAGAATTCGGTGCGTGCAAAATAAACTCCGTCCTCGATAAAAATGAGCACATCCCCTTCGTCTATGACTGCATTCAGCTCGGCGATGCTCGCTGACGTGGGCGCTTTCGCAATAATGTGAAGGCTATTCATGATCATTCCTGTTCAGTATTCTCGCTTAGCGTCTAGAGATTAATGACATACGTAGACTCGGCAATCAACTGCTTGAGCGCGCGCTCTTCGATCAAATTTACTCTGCAAGCGAGCTGGCTTTCATCGAGTCCACGGCTGTGCAGGGAATCTCGATGCACAAAGATCTCATCGACTCCGTAGAGTTCGAGGGTTTCAAGTGCCGCACCATGGGGCTTGCTAGAAATCTCCTTAGGATTTTGTCCTGCGACGAGCTGAAATACGCCGTCGCCGATAAAGATATAGTTAAGCGGGCGTTCGAATACCGCTGCGGCGAAGACGATGTCTAAGGTTTGTCGTGCACCGTCGCCGCCATAGGGCGCGCGCCTCGCAATAATGCTTATCGTCTGCTTGTTCGGTTTGCTGTTATCCAAAACTTAGCATCCTATCGGAATTGCTCATTGCTTCTATCAACTGTCCGAGTCCGCCAATCTCACTGCTCGTGTAGCAGCTGGTTGCGGAGAGCTCATGACGCTGCGCCTCCGCAGCATCGACAATACCGCGGCGAATCGCCGAAGACACACAGACAACAGAGGCTAAATCGTTTGCCTCAATCAAAGCATGCCATGCGGCTGGAATGTTTATCTCGTCCTGCGGCATTACGGTGAGTCGCGAGGCGTTCAATACGCCATCACCATAGAAGAAGAGGCGCTCGATGTGGTGCCCCATCTGCAAAAGGGACTCCGCAAACCTCAGCGCCGTCTTCGCCGCTTGGCTCGATTGGGGAGCAGCGTTAATAAGTAGGGTATAGCGCAGTGCGTGCGCGGCTCTAGGCGTGTCGTCGAGGGAAGTCATGACGCAGAGTGTAGCCGCTCGAGAGTGACTAGGGAAATAGTCACGGGCAATCGATTGCGTGGAAAGACTAATCTGGGACCCTTCTCGGGTCCCAGACTAATTTTAAGATGCAGGACTCGCTATTCGCGGCCGGTGAGTGCAGCTATTAGATTGAGTAAGTGGATGAATAAGTTGAAAATGCTGAGATAGAGGCTGATCGTAGCCATGATGTAATTGCGTTCGCCCCCGTTCACGATGCGACTTGTGTCATAAAGAATGAATCCTGACATAAGCATGATCACCGCACCTGAAATCGCCAAGCTCATAGCAGGGATCTGGAAGAAAATATTGGCTATCATCGCGACGAGCATGACCATCATTCCAGTGGCGAGGAATCCACCTAGGAAATTAAAATTTCGGCCCGTAGTTAAGGCGTAACCCGAAAGTGATAGGAAAATCAGACCAGTTCCGCCAAGCGCTTGTGCAATTATCGCGGCACCGTTCGAATAGACTGCGAGATATGCTGACAGCGTAGGGCCAAGACCGCCTCCCATGAGACCCGCAAAAACAAAGACTGCCAAGATGCCTTTGCTCGATTCTGCAGTTGCTCTCACGACAAACGACATAACAAAGCCGCCGATGATCATGAGTAGACCGGCGCCTTGCCCAAACCCTAATGCCATGGTGGCGACAGCACAGAGGGCACTAAAGAATAGCGTCATCGAAAGTAGGGTGTAGGTATTACGAACGACTTTATTTACCGAGGCGGCCTGCTGGTCGGCGCGGCTTACGTTGAGATTAAGTTCATTCATCGTGGTATTCCTGTAGTTGGTGCGTTTTGGACATTGCCAAGGGTAATACGAGGATTGCGATAATGCAGTCTTACCTGGATATCGACCTCCTTGCTTTTATTTATAGAGTCAGTCTAGCAGAGTTTCAAGTAGAAAAGTCGCCATTGCCGCTATTGGCTATTTGACTGCGTGTCAATTTGTAGTAGTATTTGCGCCGTGCTGCGGAGGGGTGGCAGAGTGGTTGAATGCACTGGTCTTGAAAACCAGCGAAGGTGAAAGCCTTCCGAGAGTTCGAATCTCTCCTCCTCCGCCACTTTTTAGAGTATCAAAGTGTCAGAGTGCTTCAGTAATCTTTACACAATTGATATTTTCCCCGCATACTCGCGGATCGTTTCTGACCTTCTAGCGCAGTACAAATTTGTAGCGCGCACTTCATTCAAACCTTACTAGCCTGATCCTGAATAACTGTCGGAAAGTTTTGAATTCGGCCGCTTTACGTTTGCGCCGCAAGTACTTTGAGACTCCCACCATGATGAGCCGAATTCGATCGTCTGCGGATTCTCCGCGGGCGTTAATTTCTAGTATCTCGCGCTCAGATCCCCGTTACTCAGGTTGATAAAGTCTGCGAGAATCCGGCCGCTTTCGAGGAGAAGGGGGTCGGTTTCCTCTGGCTCCTCGGCTTCTTCATCGGCGTCAGCGTCTGGGGTAGGGCTTGTAGATGCGCTCGCCTCGGATTTTTCTGCCATTGCAATTTCGGGGTTATTTGCTGATTCTTCAGTGGTCGAAGCCTCTGAGTGCTCTGAATCGACTACGCTAGCTACCTCATCGCTATAGAGATCATCTTCCTCGACCCATTCTTTAAGCTCTAGGCCTTTCAATTTACGCCTGAGGTTTTCCGCATCAAACTCTATCCGACGGACTCGTTCGCGGTCGGCTTTGACGATTTCTTCGTTGAGCGGAAGCAATTCGCGTTCGCGCAGCTGTCTCGTCCTCTCGATCTGATCGATCATGTATTGAAAGTCGGGAGATTCTGCAGCCCGCGCCTCGTGAAGCTCACGCAGTTTAGGCAAGAAGGCTTGAACCGGGTGGTAGGTTCTAAATTCTACGGGTCTAACCGTGTCCCAAGGCAACGCCCCGTCCAGACTACTCTCACCGATGTCATCATAGGCATCATAAAAATCGGGGAAGGTGATGTCGGGAAGCACGCCGCGATGCTGTGTGCTCTCGCCAGAGATACGATAAAACTTGGACCGGGTGAGTTTTACTTGGCCGAACGACATAGGGATTATTTCTTGCACTGTGCCTTTGCCAAACGTCTGGCCGCCGAGCACTATTCCTCGTTGATAGTCTTGTATCGCGCCGGCGAAAATTTCTGACGCCGAGGCGCTCGTGCGATTAACGAGAACCGCGAGAGGGCCGTCGTAGACGACCTCCGGATCGCTATCGCCGAACGAGCGTGTAAAGCCATTGCGTAGTCCAGAATAGCGGATCTGCACGGTTGGCCCGGTTTCGATGAAGAGGCCGACAAGCTGATTCGCTTCGCTTAAACTGCCGCCGCCATCATTGCGAAGATCGACGACCACGGCGTCGACTTCCTCTTCTTTCAATTCTTCGAGCAGTTTGCGAACGTCGCGGGTAGAGCTCTTAAAGTCTTCGTCGCCGCGCGCGGCAGCTTCAAAATCGAAATAGAAAGTAGGGAGGCTAATGACGCCAATCTTGTAATCCTGATCGGCGTAACTGAGCTCTAACACCTCCTTTTTCGCTGACTGGTCCTCGAGTTTTACAGTATCTCGCGTGATGCTTATGGTCCTCGCGCTGCTCTCCGAGACTGCGTCGACAGGGATAACGCTCAAGCGCACTACGGTGTCCTTCTCTCCGCGAATTTGTGCGACAACGTCATCGAGACGCATGCCCACAACATCCTGAATTTCGCCGTCGACTCCCTGACCGATTCCTATGATTCTGTCGCCTTCCTGCAGTTCATTAGCACGCTCGGCGGGGCCTCCTTTAATCAGTTCCACGACCTTGGTGTATTCGTCTTCTGTAGTGAGCTGTGCACCGATGCCTTGCAGCGAGAGCGAAAGGCCCATGTTGAAGTTCTCAGAATCCCTCGGCGAGAAATAAGACGTGTGCGGATCTACCGTCGCGGCGACGTTTGAAAGGTAAGCTTGAAATACATCTTTGCCATTAGTTTTTAGCACCTGGCTGAGCTGGTTACGGTAGCGCTTGCTGAGCTTTTCGACTATTTCCTCTTCGTCATCGCCCGTGAGTCTGAGGCTTAGAACGCTGTTCTTGATTCGCTTGCGCCATACTTCATTGAGTTCTTCTAGGCTCGCGGCAAAAGGCTCGTCTTCTCTGTCGAGCAATAAATATTCGTCTACTGTGAAATCCATCTGCGGCACAGCGTTCTCGATTCGATTGATCGCGTAAATCAGTCTCTCAATGACGCGTTTGTGATAGAGATTATAGATTTCGAAGCCGGGCTCTACGTTGCCGGCTGAGAGGCTGTTGTCCAGAGTGTAGCGATAGCGAGCGATTTTCTGCACGTCTTCGGCGAGAAAATAGAGCTTCGAACCATCGAGTGCATCCAGATACTTATCAAATAACAAGGACGAAAAATTATCGTCGATTTCGATCGAGGCGTAGTGTTTGGTTTTGAGCTGATCGAGCAGTTCTATCGCAGTCTCGCCATATACTGGCTCACTGGCGAGTGCGCTAAAGAGCGACTCAGAATCGAGTGGTGAGTTAGGTTCTGTAACTTCGGAGGTCGCAGCGTGTGCGAACCCGAAGACGCCAAAACCGAGCGCTAAAAGTGTTCGTGAGAAATTAGTCATGATTCTCCAATGCTTCTGAATATCTGTCGAGTTGCTATAAGCCGCACTGCTGCCCAGTTCAAGAAACTGCGCGCCTTTCGCGAGCCGGGCTTTTCTATCTTTCTGACTGTTCCCTGGGCTAACTAACTCCTTAAGCTAGCCTTATCCTTTTGGCTAATTATATCCCGAGGAGCCTTGCTAGGCGCTCATGGGTAGATACGCCCCAGAAAGGCCGGTGGCTCAATACTCGTAATATTGTTACCTAGCGGTGGATCTCAAGACTAGAGGAATTTCAGCGAATTTAGAAGTGAGCAATGAGTGTTGCCTTTTTGTGGACAGAATTGGCATGGGAGAGCTTCCTCAGCCGGTGCTGCGTACTACTTTATCGCTTTGGAGCGCGCAGACGCGTGCCTCTCTGCTCTCTCGACGTCAATGTATCGATCGGTAATCGCACTCGAACCATGCCCCGCATCGTCACGCACGTGCTCTCGGGGGCGGTGCTTTACATCTTCTGATATTCCCGTGTGCCGAAGCCAGTGAACTGTTGCGTCGGCAAGTCGCTCGGCATCGTCAACGAAGCCATCACGACGCATTGCTGCCGCCGCGCTATCGAAGCAGCGCTGTACGATTGCTCGAATCTGACGAGTGCTGCTAATTCCACCTTTGCCGCGGGTTTTGTGAATTAGGGGTGTTGATTCGCCCGTGGAGGGCAGCTGTGAGAGGCCGCGAGATAATCTGTAGCGCTTGAGTGCCTCGAGCATCGCATCGCTGACAGAGACCTCGCGCTCCTTATTGCCCTTGCCGACAGTCAAAAACCACCAGTTGCCGTCGGTATCGGGCTGGAAATGCCCCATCTGAGGTTCCCAGCGGGGAGTAACTACCAACTCGGAAATACGCAAATACATGGCGAAGAGGGCCTGCATAATGAAGAGCGAGCGCTCGTGCACTAGCGGGTCTTCGGCAGCCATTTTCTCCGCGCAGGCAATTGTGTAGTCCCACTGCAATGGAGAGAGGCGCCTTATTTTGCTTGCGCCTTGGTGTTTCCGTATAAATTTGCTTTTTTGCCGCAGCTGCGCGATCGGGTTTGATTTTATATATTCCTCTTGAATCAGATAGTTAAAGAAACTACTTAAGACGCCAAGTAAGGATTGAAGCGAAGATTGGGAGAGGGCGTATTCGCCCCCATTGCTCGCTGTCGAGCTCGTATAGGGGCGCCACTCGGGATTTGCCTTGCGCTCGCCCGACTCTACGATAAAGCGTGCTTCGTTGCTCGCTGAGATCCATGTTTTGGGAGGAGAGCGGGAGAAATCGATAAATTCCTCAATGTGATTACGGTCGATGGAGGTTATCGACTGTCGTTTAACCACCCAGCACCAGTGGAGGAAGTGTTCAATCTCTCGTCTGTAGGTGTTGAATGTATCTGGGCTGCCTCGGTAGCTGTAAATGAATTCGCTCGCATACTGATAATCTTCTACAGCGTTTTCCGGAGATTCAGCGTAGAGATGACTCACAGAAGCGACTCTGTTCTTAAATGGGTTCTCCATTGCTTCGAGCGTATCGAAAAATGCAGGAGGGCATGGAGGCGTTTTTGCCATAGTCTGTGGCTCAATCGTGAATAGAGGCTTAGCTAATTGCGTAGGCAGCCTTATATCTATCGGATTCTGGGAAGCTTTCTGAAGGAGGTGTCCGAAAGCGCTGGAGCTTCATAGATAGGCAGGGTGCGTAACTCTGTATACTATTACACTAATTCCGGTAATCTTTATTACCGGAATTAGTGTAATGAGAGCTTTCGACGCCGTCCATAGGCAACTTAAGATAAACGCGAACCTTCACACTCGATTCCCCGTAATATAGATACCCGCTAATTGCTAACTTTGTCGGGACGACTCTTTTATTCGCGCCATAAATTAGATTACGGATACAATCGCCTGATGCAAAACGACCTATTTAACGACGCTCGAGACTCTAAACGCACTGACGCATTATTGTCGGACTTGTTAAAAGAGTTGCCAACCACACCCGCAAGCATAAACCGCACTGTGGGCAACAACCTCATAGTCGAATACCCGCTAGTGTTCGACCCATCGTTATCCTTGAGCGTTTTCGACGCGATCGACAAAACGACGCCATGGCGACAGGACCAAATCCGCATCGCGGGCCGAACAATTCCTGTGCCTCGTCTACAGTGCTGGATGGGCGACCAACACTGCCGTTATGCCTATTCGAATATTAGTCTCGACCCGGTGCCTTGGACGCCGGAGATGGCCAGCATCCGCGATTTTGTTAACAAGGTCGCCGATGCTCGGTTTAACTGCGTGCTAATCAATAAATACCGATCCGGCGAGGACAGTGTATCTTGGCACGCTGATGACGAGCCGGAGCTAGGCCCCTCACCGCAAATTGCGTCATTGAGTTTAGGTGCTACGCGTCGATTTCAGTTAAAGCGAAAGCCATTGCTGGGGTTATCGAAATCCGAGCTAAGCGAAAGAGTTGTGATGAATTTAACCAGCGGCAGTTTACTTATTATGCAACCAGGCGTTCAAGAAAATTGGCTGCATCAGATCGCCAAGACTAAGGTTCCGGTTGGACCACGCATAAACCTTACCTTTAGGGCGATAGAAGGCGCTGGCAATGGCACGGACTAAGATTGATAAGTTTGACATTGTTATTGTTGGTGGCGGTGTCGTGGGGCTAGCGGTAGCCTATCAGCTGTCTAAAAACCCTGCGTATGCGGGTAGAAATGTCGTCATTCTTGAGCGTGAGAAGGGCTTCGGGATGCAGACGAGCAGTCGAAATAGCGAAGTTATTCACGCGGGTATTTATTACGCTACCGAGAGTTTAAAAGCGACGCTTTGCTTGAAGGGACGGGAGTTGCTCTACGACTATTGCCGACGCTTTGAGATCCCTCACGCACGGATAGGTAAACTTATCGTTGCCCAATCTGGCCAAGAGTCAGAACTCGAGGCACTGGAGAGTAAAGCAATAGCGAACGGCGTGAACGATCTCAGGTCGATTGATCGTGCACTCCTTACACGCATAGAACCTGCCTTAGAGGCGAGTTCTGCCCTCTTCTCCCCGTCGACGGGAATTGTGGACAGCCATTCGTTTATGCAGAGCCTGCTTGCCAATGCTGAACGACGTGGCGTGATCTTTTCTCATTCCACCTGTGTTGAATCGATCATGCCTGAGGATCAGGGCTTCCTCTTGTCTACCCTCATCGATGACGGTCGCTCGAGACAGCCCTACGCGCTGAGAACTAAGATTCTAATAAACTGCGCGGGCCTAGGGGCGCTGCAGCTAGCAGCGATGGCTTTTGGCGAAAGCGAGCTTGCCGTTTGTGACTCGAGCCCCCAACAGCGCTCAGCGCTCCCCGAACAGCTTTTGAGCAAAGGCAGTTATTTCGACTACACGGGCAGCAATCCATTCACGCACCTGATTTATCCTTTACCAGACAGAGAAAACGATGCGCTAGGTATTCATGCAACGATTGATCTGAGTGGCGCGCTGAGATTTGGACCTGATGCTGAGTGGTGTGACCACATTGACTATTCCGTAGACCCAGCTAAAGCGGTGTTTTTCGCCCGCTCTGTGCAGCAGTATTTCCCTACCCTCGATCCAACTAAGTTAAAGCCTAGCTATGCGGGTATACGAACGAAGTTAAGGGTTGAAGGCGCGACTTCCGATTTTGTTATTCGTAACGAGGAAGCTGCAGGTTTGCCCTGCTTTATCAATTTGCTTGGCATCGATTCGCCCGGGCTCACTTCGAGCCTAGCCATCGCTGAGCGAGTAGAAGCCTTGCTAGCCGGAGCTACTTGAGCGCTCGGCTAGTCAGCCAACACAGGGACTCTAATAAAAGCTTGCTGTTAGGGTTGGATGGCGAGTAGAGCTGTCGACGCGCTTTTTCGATTTCGTCATAGAGACGCACCAGCCTGTTTCCTAGCAGCGCCCTCCTCCTCGCGTTCTCTTCTGCATCGCTCATGTTTACTCTGTCGATGAATTGAGACCAGATAGGGCTCGGCGCTAGTCCGCCTGAGTCACTGCTTGTGTCGTTTGCCTCGGTTGTACTCAAAAGCATAAGCTTCGCGCAGAGTGCGGTCGTGCTCAGGATCTGCTCGATAGCAGTGACTGGTTCTGACTTCGACAAAGCCGCTAACAGGCTCTCGGGGGTCGATTTCCCCGTCAGACAGGCGATAAACTCGCGCTCGAGTGCCTGCCGATTCGGCAGACTTTCATCCAACAGCATTTCCATCGCTAATAAAGGGCTGCCACCTGAGGCCTTTAGACAGCTGATGGCGTGTTGCTCATCAAATTCATTACCCTTGCCGGTCCGCATCCATGCGAGACTCACTTCAAGTGAGGGGGTTGGAAGTGTTAAGCGCTGACAGCGAGAGCGTATCGTCGGGCTCAGAAGGCCAGGCGAGTCGGTAACGAGGAAAAGATAGGTCGACTCATGGGGCTCCTCAAGTGTTTTCAACAATGCGTTTGACGCACTGCTATTCATCTTATCCGCCTCAGCCAGTACGGCCACCCTTGCGCCGCCAGCATGACTTGAGACATGCACGTAGTCACTCAGTCTTCGAATTTGGTCCACGGTGAGGGCTTTTCCCGGCTCCTTTGGGGCAAGGTAAAGCACATCAGGATGGTTTGCAGTAGCATTGAGCTGACAGCTTTTGCAGGCACCGCAGGGGCCTTCTGTGCTTGGTTTGACGCATGTAAGAAACGCGGCGATTTCAAGCGCGATTTGTTTTTTACCTAGCCCTCGTGTACCGCCCAATATATAGGCGTGAGCGAGTGCACTACCTTGGTGGCTGCGCTTGAGCGATTCGAGCACATTCTGAAGCCAGGGATACTCCCAGGCGACGGTGTTATTCACCGGAGATCCCCAAATAGCTGAGTTTACTTAAAAGGTTCGCCTCAAGGGTCTGTTTTACTTCTTCGAGGGACTGCCCTGCATCGATAACAAGGCAGCGTTCAGGGTTGGCCGCCGCTATCGACAGATAAGCCGCCCTAACCTTCAGAAAAAAAGCCTGCGCCTCGTTCTCGAAACGATCGAGCTCACCCCGTTCGCGAGCGCGTGCGAGCCCCACCTCGGGATCGAGGTCTAATATAATCGTAAGGTCTGGGCGGAGCTCTCCTTGAACTAAATCTTGCAGCGCCTCGATAGAGGTTAACGACAGTCCCCGCCCGCCGCCTTGATAAGCAAAAGTGGCATCGGTGAAACGATCGCAGAGCACCCAAACCCCCCTATTCAGCGCAGGCTGTATTACCTTCTCGAGATGCTCAGCACGCGCGGCGAAGACGAGGAGGAGTTCGGTCAATTCCCCCATCGATTCAATCTCAGGGTCCAGCAGTAGTTCACGTATTTTTTCTGCAATGACAGTGCCGCCGGGTTCACGGGTTCGGATGAACTCTATACCCTGGGCGGTCAGAAACGCTTCGACATTAGCGATATTAGTGCTCTTGCCTACGCCCTCGACGCCTTCAATGGTGATGAATTTACCTTTCACTGTTGTCCTCATCAATTGTGTCAGCTTGCGGCGGTGGATCTTCTAGAGGCTCTTGTAGAGGCTCTTGTAAAGACCTTGGTAGCGAGTCTGGTAGAGAGTCTGGTAGAGAGTCGTCACGCGCCGCTCGATAACTTGCCACGGCGGCATTGTGTTCCTCAAGTGTTCTCGAGAATACATGGCCGCCGTTCGAGTTAGAAACAAAGTAATAATAGTCGTGCGGCTCGGGCTTTAGTACCGCAGTGAGCGCCGAATCGCTGACCAAGGCGATAGGCGAAGGCGGAAGCCCATCTATCCGATACGTATTGTACGGTGTTTCCTCACGTAGCTGATCTCGGGTTAGCGTCCCGGTATAGCGATCACCTAGCCCATAAATTGTCGTCGGGTCTGATTGCAGCCTCATGCCGGAATTAATTCGGTTATAAAACACGCCAGCGATCTTAGCGCGCTCTGCTGCAAGTCCGGTTTCTTTTTCGACGATGGAGGCGAGAATAAGAGCCTCATAGGGTGTTGCTAGAGGCAACCCCTGCGCTCTTTGATCCCAATAGCCCGCTAACTTATCGACAAGCTGAGTGTGCGCCCTCTCAAGTATTCCCAGGTCGGTGTCGCCACGAACATACCTAAAAGTATTGGCATCAAACAGCCCCTCAGCGCTGCTCGCGCCGCTCTGGATTAACGCGAGAAGTTTTGGATCATCGACGTCGGTCAAGGTTTGAGTAAGCCCGGGGCTCGATGCGAGGGCTTGTAAGCATTGCCGCAGTGTCCATCCTTCGACGAGGGTAATCTGATAAGTTTTAACTCTACCAGCAACCAGATTGGCCAAGACGGCTGTTGCAGCGGTGCCATGCGGGAACTCATACTCGCCACTTTTCAAAAGCGATCGCTCGCCCTTGAGCAAAGCCAGTATCTCGAAGGCCAGTGCTGAGCGGATCACGTTGTTGGCCTCGAGTGTTGCGGCAACAGATTTAAAGGAGCTTCCGCGGGCTATTTCGAGAGGCTTAGGCTCGCTTTTTATCGTAGGTAAATCACTGGGCGGCGATAAAAGGTAGGCGAATGCGGCGCCACTGAGCATTAAGCCCAAGAGTGCTGCAATCGCAAACTGCCGCCAGTGCGAGCGCAATTAGTTAGGCCTCACGTGTACTGGGCAAAGATTAGGCTGCCGTTTGTGCCACCGAAGCCAAAAGAGTTACTCAGCGCATATTTGAGCGACGCATCGCGGGCGGTGTGTGGCACATAGTCTAGGTCGCAGCCCTCATCCGGCGTCTCTAAATTAATTGTTGGAGTGAGTATCTGGTGCTTTAGGGAGAGTATCGTAACGATAGCCTCTGCCGCGCCCGAGGCGCCAAGCAGGTGGCCAATCATCGATTTGGTCGAGCTCACCGCGAGAGACGCTGCGTGAGCGCCGAAGACGCTTTTTATTGCCTGTGTCTCGGCGATGTCACCGGCGAGCGTCGAAGTCCCGTGTGCGTTGACATAATCAATCTGACTCGCGTCGAGTTCTGCGCTTAGCAATGCATTGCGCATACACAATGCAGCGCCTCGGCCGCCCTCAGGCGGTGATGTCATGTGGAATGCGTCGCCGCTCATTCCAAAACCGACCAGTTCGGCGTAAATCGTCGCCCCTCGCGCTTTCGCATGCTCGAGTTCTTCCAGCATGATAGCCCCAGCACCGTCACTGAGCACGAAGCCGTCGCGGTCTTTGTCCCAAGGTCTGCTCGCCCGGGTGGGTTCGTCATTGCGTGTGGAGAGCGCGCGAGCTGCACAGAATCCAGCGAGCCCCGTGGGAGATGTGGCCATCTCGGAGCCACCTGCAAGCATAATGTCGGCCTGATTATTCTGTATCATGTTGGCCGCCAGACCAATGTTATGCGTCCCCGTTGTACATGCTGTAGTGACTGCTATATTGGGGCCTTGCAGGTTAAAGCGTATCGAAAGGTTTCCTGAAATCATGTTGGCAATCGAGCCAGGCACAAAAAATGGCGAGACTTTGCGCGGGCCAGACGAATCGATTAACAAGGCAGTCGCCTCGATCATATTAATGCCGCCGATTCCAGACCCGACCGCAACGCCAAAACGCTCGGGGTTAAAATCAGCCTCGCCCAAGCCTGAATCATCAAAAGCCTGCACCCCCGCAGCAATGCCGTAGTGCATAAAAACATCCATGCGCCGAGCATCTTTAGTTGGGATATAACGTTCGCAGTCGAAGTCTTTTATCGAACCGCCAAAATGGGTAGTAAAGTCGCTCGTGTCTATTTGCGTCAGAGTTGAAATCCCACTTTTGCCAGATTTCATTGCCTCCCACGAGGATTCCACATCGTTTCCGACTGGGCTCACGAGCCCAAGCCCTGTAACCACAACGCGTCTTTTACTCATTGATTGGCTCCCAAAGTTGTCCCATCAGAAACACAAAAGCTACTCAAGATTTCTCCGGAGTAGCTTCGTGGATACTAAGTCGCTTGCGCGGAACTTAGAGGTTGGCGTTGATGTAATCGACGGCCAATTGAACAGTAGTAATTTTCTCAGCTTCCTCGTCCGGAATTTCAGTCTCGAATTCTTCTTCAAGAGCCATAACCAGTTCGACAGTGTCCAGAGAATCTGCGCCTAGATCATCAACGAAAGATGCCGTTGCTTTAACTTCGTCTTCTTTAACGCCTAGCTGTTCGCAGACGATCTTTTTTACACGCTCTTCGATGCTACTCATATTATATATTAGCTCCTAAAACTGTCTCTTGTACGGTTTTTGATTGCCTTGACGGGGTTATCCCATGCAATTTCTTAGTGGCGATTACGGTGAAGCGTGCTTCGGGAACTATCCGGTAAGTTATACCTAGACAGAGCCTCCGAACCTCGCCTTTTTTAGGGTTGCTCCGCTAAGCATTGAGCTAACCATCTAAATTGGAGTGCAAGTTTACCCCTATTTTGAGTCGATGTAATGCCTAAATTTAATTTTACGCGCCGCTAAAAAATGTCCTAATAAACTCATGAAGTTAGCGAGAGCTTCGATGCACAGAATTGCATGTCAAGCGGTCTAATTCATGTACATTCCGCCGTTAACTTGCAGCGTTTCTCCAGTGATGTAAGCGCCTTTTTCTGATGCGAGAAAGCCGACTACACTGGCGATCTCTTCGGGCTGGCCAAGTCTCGCGAGTGGAATCTGCGAGATCAACGCTGCCGCCTGAGCTTCCGGCAAGGCATTGGTCATATCTGTTTCAATAAAGCCGGGTGCTACTGCATTAACGGTTATTCCACGAGAGCCAACTTCTTTTGCGAGTGCGCGCGTGAAACCCTCGACGCCAGCTTTCGATGCCGCATAGTTTGTTTGCCCCGGATTGCCGCTTGCCCCAACCACTGAGCTGATATTGATGATTCTACCCCAGCGAGCCTTAGTCATTGCTTTGACGCCGATTTTACAAACCCTGAACATTGAACCAAGATTAGTATCGATCACGGAGGCCCATTCATCTCCTTTCATCCGCATTAGAAGGTTGTCAGCAGTAATCCCTGCATTGTTCACGATAACAGAAGGGGCATCATGATCTGTAAGAATCGCCGCGAAGAGTGCAGCTACTGAGTCGTCGCTTGATACGTCGGCCGCAAACCCCTTGCCTTTTAAGCCTTCGGCAGCCAAATATTCTGAAATTGCAGCGGCGCCAGCATCGGTGGTGGCGGTTCCTATAACGCAGAAACCCGCTTGCGCGAGTTCCAATGCGATCGCCTTGCCGATACCGCGGCTCGCGCCCGTTACTAGTGCTGTTTTTGTAGTATCTGTCATGTGAAGTCCTTAAAGTACGCGCAGTAGGTCGCTGATTTTCTGATCCGTTTATCGCGGAAATTGAGTGAGCGCCGTGTCAAAATCAAGAGGGTCTTCTGTACCCATGCAGATCAGCTCGCTATCGATACGCTTAATCAGGCCGCAAAGCACCTTGCCCGGCCCACATTCGACTACCTTCTGTAAACCAAAGTCAGCCATTACACGGACCGAATCGACCCATTGCACCGGCAAATAGAGCTGACTAATTAAATTCGCTTTGATCTGCTGTGGGTCCGAAACAATTTCTGCGGTTGAGTTTTGCACAACGGCGATTTTAGGTGCCGAAAAAGTGATCGATTCAAGATCTAATGTAAGCTCCTCTGCCGCGGGTCTCATTAACTCGCAATGAGAGGGAACGCTAACATTCAAAGGCAGCGCCCTCTTAGCTCCAGCCGCCTTACAGGCCGCCATGGCGCGCTCGACGGCATCCGCGTGTCCAGCGATGACTGTCTGCCCTTTTGAGTTAAAATTAGCGGGTGAGACTATCTCACCCTGCGCAGCTTCATTGCAGGCGATGAAGATAGCCTCATCATCCAACCCGACGATTGCCGCCATCTTGCCGGTGCCTGGCGGCACTGCGTTTTGCATATAAAGTCCGCGTCTATTGACCAATCTGAGCGCGTCTTTAAGCGTTAGGGCCTCTGCGCACACCAAAGCCGAATATTCCCCTAGGCTATGGCCTGCGAGAATCGATGGTGTCTCTCCCCCTGCCTCTTGCCAGGCTCGCCAAATAGCAACCGACGCTGCAAGTAACAGTGGCTGGGTAATATCCGTACGATCAAGTAGATTTTCAGAGTCAATTTGCGCTATTTCCCAAGCGTCCCGCTGAAGCACTTCGGAGGCTACGTCGAACGTCGCTTTTATGCTGGGGTGTTTCTCGGCTAGCTCGCTGAGCATGCCGAGTTTTTGTGATCCTTGTCCGGGGAAAACGAAGCCAAATGTACTCATCACAAAATTCTCCTTTTTAATTGTCAGCTTTCTAGGCGATGCGGGCGATGGCTTCCTCAATGAGTGAGGGGATTTCATCGCGCTGTTCGTTAAAAGCTTGCTGTATGGCGCAGCTAAAGCCGAAAACGTCGGCATTGCCATGGCTTTTTACGATATTACCCTGCAAGCCCAAGAGGGTTGCGCCATTGAATCGCTGTGGATTGAGGCGCGTGTAGACCTCTCTAATATCCGACTCTTCGTTCAATGCAAAGCGCCCAGCAAGCTGACTAGTGAATGCATTCACGGCGCCTGCGCTCGCCTTGATCATTACGTTACCAACAAATCCGTCACAAACTATGACCTCGGCCTGACCATCAAAAACAGAGTTTGCCTCAACGAAGCCGGTAAAATTGACCTGGTCTTGTGCTTCGAGCAGTCTCGCAGAGTCCTGGATAATGGCCGTGCCCTTGTAGTCTTCCGCGCCTACATTGAGTAACGCGACCCTAGGATCATTGCCAAACTGCTTCCTCGCAAGCACCGCTCCCATTATAGCAAACTGTTCGAGCTGTCGAGGTGAACAAGCAAGATTCGCTCCCACGTCGAGTAAAAGCGCTTGGCTGCGAATATTTGGCAGTGTGGCGACAATCGCCGGCAGTTCGACTCCGACAACATTCTTAAGAAGGTGACGCCCTAGTAAGAGAAGCGCTCCGGTATTACCCGCACTGACTACTGCCGAGGCCCGCCCCTGCTGATGGATTTCGACACAGCGATAGAGCGAGGTTTCACGACCCGAACGCAAGATGGTTGCGGGCTTTTCTGTGTCTAGGAAGGTCTTAGGGGTGTGAACAATATCGTAGCGACCAGAAAAGGCCTCGAGGGACGGAGCAGAAGCGAGAATCTTTCGCTTATCGCCAACCAGAATCACGGAAAGCAATGGATTCTGCTGAAGAGCGTTCAGAGTGGCGGCTACCGTCGTAGTAGGACCGCCCTCTCCTCCCATAGCATCAATTGCTATGCATTTACTCGAACTCAAAGCTACTCGGTGCCGAGATCCAGCACTTTTTTGCCTTTGTAGAAGCCATCGGCAGTGATGTGATGACGGCGATGGACCTCGCCTGTCGTTTTATCAGTAGACAGCGTTGGACCCGTGAGCGCATCGTGTGAACGACGCTTGTCTCTGCGTGAACGCGTTACTTTGCTCTTTTGAACTGCCATGTCTTTCTCCTAGTAAAATTCTGTATGCGCTAGTTGCGCGCAGTGCGACTACTTCTTTAACTCTTTCAATATGGCGAAGGGGTTCGGTTCTCGCTCCGCACTAGGTGCTTCATCAGCATTCGAGCTAGGGAGCTCAATCTGGCACTCGTCCTGGTCGTGATAGGCAGCTAGAGGCATCGCCAATAGGAGCTGTTCTTCCACTATGTTGGCAGGATCGAGCCTATATTCTGCTTCGATCCAGGGCTCTATCTCGCCGTCTAGCTTCGCCGCGGCCTCTTCATCTTGAACCAATGCGAGCCTTATATCGTCCACTAGCGTTAATTCTAAAGGTTTTAGACAACGCTGGCAGGCAACCGACACCTGCGCTTCTACCGCTCCTTCGATCATTTTGCGACCACGGTCGCCTATCGAAAAGTGTAGTTCGGCGCTTACCGAAAAATAACCCTCTACCAATAAAGCTTGGAGGCGATTAAATTTCTCTTTTGACAATTCGCCTGCAAATTTTCCCTTCTGCGAGAACACCTTACGGGCATCAACGTAGTGGGGAAAGGATTCGAAATGCGCGCTGTCATTCATAGGCGCGCAATAATAGGCGTCTCGGGGCCCGCTGTCAAAGGATTCCTGATAAAACTGGTTTAAGACATAGGGACTATCTGATTGTAAAACATCACGATTTTAGAGCGATTCGAGTAATAGTGAGAAGTGCTTATCGATTGGTGCAGACACTTCAACACGCTTGCCCTTCTTTGGATCATCGAATGCAAGCTTCTCCGCGTGTAAACAGAGGCTAGTGACTCTGCGAAGTGATGGGGCTATTTCACGCGAGGTGTATTTATCGTCGCCCACTATGGGATGTCCTGCAAATTGACAATGCACTCTAATTTGGTGAGTACGACCGGTTTCAGGCGCAGCGCGCACTAATGTGGCGTCAGTGAATCGTTGCTGCACGGTGAAACGTGTAAGCGCAGGCTTTCCGCTATCAGAGACTCGCACTATTCTCTCAGCGTCACCCACGGCATCTTTGACTAAGCTGGCGCTAACCATCGACACCGAGCTAGGCCAAGAACCATGAACCAAAGCAAGATATTCTTTAGACACAGTTTTCGCTCTAAATTGATCCTGTGCCGCTTTGAGGAAATGCGCGTTTTTTGCGATCAACAAGCAACCAGAGGTCTCACGATCCAGCCTGTGTGCCAGTTCGGCTTGAGCCCACTGCGTTGATACCTGCCGCACGGCTTCGATAAGGCCGAGACGAATGCCCGTACCCCCGTGCACTGCCATGCCACTGGGCTTATCTATGACGAGATAGTCCTCAGTTTCCAAGAGCACGAGGTTCATCAGCCGTGCCTTCAGCGTTGAAGTAAGCTCACCTGGTTCCTGCACATTGGCGCCACTGTAAGGTGGCACTCTGACTTCGTCGCCAAGCATGAGCTTGCGATCGGGTTTACAGCGTTTCTTGTTAACCCTTACATCGCCCCGCCTGATAATTCGATACACATGAGTGCGCGGCACTCCCTTAAGTTCACGCATTAGAAAGTTGTCCACACGTTGGCCAGAATGCGCCGCGCTTACTTTTACGTGCTGGACACCGCTACCCCCGCCGGATGTGCCGCGATCGCTCGAATCACGCACGGCGGCGTTTGAGTGGAGTTTCTCCACCGGATTATCGACTGCTGAGTCGCTCGGGAAATCTGTCATTGCGGCGTGCTCTCACCCTCTCAGGCTGCACAGTTTACACGAAATATCAGCCTAGTTTGTTGTACAATTGCGTGCTTACGCTGCCTCTATGCTATCGAGGCCTGCATGCGATTCCTCGGGACGGGTTTCGCACTCTCTCCATTTAGAAATAAGCGATACCAATGCATACAATCAAACGCACGCTCACTCACCTAATCGGCGCAGAACTTACGGCCCTCACCGGCCTCGACGAAGTCAATCCCAATGTGATTACCGCCTCCAAACCTGAATTCGGCGACTACCAAGCCAATGGGGTTATGGCGCTAGCCAAGCGTCTCGGACGCAATCCGCGCGAACTCGGCGCCGAACTGCTAGCGCGTTTGGAGGCTGCCGACAGCCCGCTGGTCGCGCGTTATGAACTTGCGGGGCCGGGATTCATCAATATTCACCTCTCTGTCGAAGCGCTGCGTATGCGGGCCAATGCCCTTTTGGAAAACCCGTCCTTATTTATATCGACGGCTGAGTCTCCGATGACTATCGTTGTTGACTATTCTTCGCCAAATCTGGCGAAGGAGATGCATGTGGGTCATCTCCGGGGCACCATCATAGGTGACAGCATCGCGCGTATCCTCGAAAGACAGGGCCATCGGGTTATCCGCCAAAATCATGTTGGCGACTGGGGCACGCAGTTCGGTATGTTGATTACGTTTATGCGCGAGTCTTCTGCCGAAGCGGGCCTCGCGCTCGCCGACCTTGAAGGGTTTTATCGAGCAGCGAAGCAACGCTTCGATGAGGATAGTGACTTTGCTGCACGCGCGCGCGAAAGCGTTGTTAAGCTACAGAGTGGCGATCCGGAATACTTAGAGGCTTGGCGATCTTTCATCGACACCTCGCTCACGCATTGCCAGGCTGTCTACGATAAGCTCAATGTGACCTTATCGATGGACGATCTTAAAGCCGAGAGTTTTTATAATCCGCAGCTCGCGAGTGTCGTAACTCGTTTGGAAGATGCAGGACTATTGCAAGAGTCAGATGGCGCACGGTGCGTGTTCCTCGACGAGTTTGTGGGAAAAGACGGTGATCCGCTGCCTGTCATCATCCAAAAAACCGACGGAGGATTTCTGTATGCGACGACTGACTTAGCCGCCGTCGACTACCGCTGTCACGAACTCAACGCCGATCGCTCGCTCTATGTCGTTGATGCGCGCCAGTCGCTGCATTTTCAGCAGGTTTTTGCTGTCGCCGCTGCTGCAGGCTTCAGCGAATCGAGTATTAGCCTAGAGCATATTTCCTACGGTACTATGATGGGGAGCGACGGCAAGCCCTTTAAGACGCGCTCAGGGGATGTGGTAAAGCTCGTAGATCTACTCGATGAAGCGGTGTCTCGTGCCTATGAGCTAGTCAGCATGAAAAACCCAGATATCGAGGAGGCCGAGCGCAGGAAAATTGCCCAAGCGGTTGGCATCGCCTCGGTAAAATACGCCGATCTGTCGAAAAATCGCACCAGTGACTATCTGTTTGACTGGGGCTCAATGCTTAGTTTTGAGGGCAACACCGCCCCCTACCTTATGTATGCCTATGCAAGGATAGCAACCCTTCTCGCGAAACAAGGCCATAGCACCCAGACTGTGAGTCTACTACCTACGGTCTCCTCGATGACGCCCGAGGAATCAGCGCTTCTTCTTAAGTCACTTCAATTAGCAGAGACCGTTGAAGCCGTCGCGTTGGACTGCTTCCCAAACACATTGAGTACTTACCTTTACGAATTAGCCGGTATTTTTATGCGCTTTTACGAGGCCTGTCCCATTCAAGGTGCCGATGAAATAACTCGCGCGCAGAGACTGAGTCTTTGTGTTTTAGCGTCTGAAGCGCTTAAACAGGGATTGAATCTCCTTGGGATTGAGACTCTCGAGCGGATGTAGGACGGTAGCGTTGATAGCCTCCCTCCGCGTTCGAGCAACGCGGAGGGAAAAGTGATCGACGCCACCATCGAGATTACCCGAGCGAGAGTAAAAGTTTGTTCAGGCGCGCAGAGAATTCAGCGGGATCGTCAAGTTGAGACCCCTCTGCAAGCGTTGCCTGTGCGAAGAGTATCTGAGCAATGTCCGCAAAGCGCTCTTCGTCCTGCTCAGAGTCCATTTTAGTGACGAGCAAATGCTCAGGATTCAACTCGAATATTGGCTTCACCTCGGGAACCTCTTGCCCCGACGCCTCCATAATCTTTCGCATTTGAAGCCCCATATCGTAATCGTCCACAGCGAGACAGGCGGGCGAGTCGGTAAGCCGGTGACTGAGTCGCACCGATTTCACCTTGCCTTCGAGAACGGCTGAAACGCGCGTAATGAGTCCTTCGAGTTTTTTCTCGACCTCTTCTTGTTCTTTCTTGTCAGCCTCGTCATCTAGTTTTCCAAGGTCTAGCTCGCCGCGAGAGACGTCTTGTAACCGCTTACCATCGAAGTCGCGGAGGTGACTGATCAACCACTCGTCTATCCTGTCGCTCAGGAGCAGCACTTCGATGCCTTTTTTACGGAAGATTTCGAGATGTGGGCTGTTGCGAGCAGCTTTTGCCGATTCGGCGACCAAGAAATAGATTTTTTCTTGTCCTTCCTTCATTCGGCCTACATAGTCCTCCAAGCCTTGATCTTGAGCATCGCCTGCAGAGTGAGTGCTGTTGAAAAGTAGCAGTTTCGCAATGCGTTCCTTATTGGCGAAATCCTCGGCAGGCCCCTCTTTTAATACTAAGCCGAACTCTTTCCAAAACTTAGCGTAGTCCTCCGGCTTGCTCTTCTTCAATTTCTCTAACATATCCAGCGCGCGCTTTGTCAGTGCAGAGCGCATGGAGTCGACAACGGGATCCTGCTGAAGAATTTCTCGCGACACGTTTAGCGAGATATCATTCGAATCGACCACCCCTTTGATAAATCGGAGATAAAGAGGAAGAAATTGCTCCGCTTCGTCCATGATGAAAACGCGCTGCACATACAGCTTGAGGCCGCGTGCTGCATCTCGATTCCATAGGTCATAGGGCGCTTGGCCGGGAATATAGAGCAGGCTTGTATATTCGAGCTTTCCCTCGACACGGTTATGACTCCAGTTCAGTGGATCTTGGTAGTCGTGTGTGACGAGTTTATAAAATTCTTTGTATTCATCGTCCTTTACGTCTTTACGCGAGCGTGTCCACAGCGCCTGCGCGGCATTAATAACCTCATAGACTTTTTTGGGTTTCGAGTCAGGGTTGTTATCAGTAGACGCCGCATCAGATGTTTCGTCTGATTCATTCTTAGAGGCGTGGTCTTCTTTCTCCATCAACACCGGAATAGACAGATGGTCCGCGTATTTTTTCACTACAGATCGAATTCGATATCCGTCAGCAAAATCGGCTTCCCCAGCTTTGAGATGTAATGTGATAACAGTCCCCGCTTCTGCCTTCTCGGCGCTTTCAATTGTGTAGTCTGCCTCGCCACTCGAACGCCAGAGGGTCGCCGATTGCGCCTCTGTACCCGCCCTGCGGGTGAGTACCTCTACGGTATCAGCGACGATAAACGCAGAATAAAAACCGACGCCGAACTGACCGATCAACTGTGAATCTTTTTTCTGATCACCGGTTAAACCCTGAAGGAAAGCAGCGGTGCCAGACTTAGCAATTGTACCGAGATTGCTAATCACCTCATCACGACTCATGCCTATGCCTGTATCGGAAAGAGTTATCGTCTTTGCTTCCGAATCAAAATCGATGGTGACGCTTGGCTGTGTGTTTGCGGCGAGAAGCTCAGGATTTGAAAGCGCCTCGAACCTGAGTTTATCGACTGCATCAGAGGCGTTCGAGATGAGCTCTCTTAAGAAGATCTCTTTGTTGCTGTACAGCGAGTGGATCATCAGATGAAGCAATTGCTTCGCTTCAGTTTCAAAGCCCCGGGTCTCTGCTTGGGGCTTACTTGATGTCTTGGGCATGTTGTTACCTCGGTCTGTCTTTCATGAATCGTTGGGTGAGAGTTCTTTTCGATTAGGCAAAAAAAAAGCCCGAACTCAACCAGTTCGGGCTTTTTATGGGGCCAGTGCTCTAAAATTCAAGCTTTAGGTCTGACCGGTTCCTCTGCTTGGCCAGCCTGCTATTGCAGCGGCGGATAGCCTTGGTAGAAGTCAATCGCGTCGGCTTTACGCTGAGCGATGATGGAGTAGTATCCACGGCGACTTTCTATGAGCTTCAGGAAGTCCTGTGCCGACTTAGTCGAACGCTCATCCCCTGCCTCAGAGGCTTTCGACGCTGCATCCTTCGCTTCATCGAAAAGCTGGAGCTCTAAAAGTGCACGCGCCAAGAACAAATACGTATCCGAATCATCCTTAAGATCGCCCTTCTCGATCGCTGCCCTGAACGCCTCCGCTGCCTCCTCGTAATTATTCATTACATAGTGCAGATAGCCCAACGTGTCATAGGCATTGCCTGTTTCATCGAGTTCTGCCGCCTGAGTAGCTGGAGCCACGGCATCTTCGAGTTCGTTGGCGATAAGCAGCATCTGCGTGAGCGTAATCATGTTATCAACGTTCGCTTCGATAACCTCTGCTTCTAGCCCTTCTTCGATGATCTTAGCGCCGCTGTAGGGCACCTCGATTCCCGCGAGGGACTGTCCTAGGTTGAGGAAACGTGTCTCGTCGTCTAACAGCCCCTTCAAGTAGTAGAGGTTAAGCGATTGCACACGCCGTGCATCGTTATCGAGAGTCGCATAGATCGCACTCAGGTTCTGCCAATCCGTTTTGTTGTCAAATTTAACAATCATGGTCTTGGTCAGTTCCAGCGCACTCTCGAAGTCTTCGAGGGTGAAGTACAGACCATTCAGATAGGCGTAGTCGTCGCGCTCCACCGGCTCGCGGTCGTTAAACTTCATATCCAAATAACTAAGCCAGAAGTCACGTGCCGGCACGTATTCCTCGAGCTGGTAGTGAGCATACGACAGACCGCGGAATACTACGCTATCTTCAACTTCCGACAGATCACGCCACTCTTCGTAATAACGAATAGAGTTCTGCCAGTTCTCTTCTGCCGCATAGAGCTGTCCGAGTGATCGTAGTGTTCTCAAGCGCGTATCCGCGCGCAAGGTCTCGATTGTCAAAAGCTCTTCGAAGATCTTTACCGCTTCGACGTAATTTTCGGTTGTTAAGTAGTAATTAGTATAGAAGTTAAGGATGGTAGACTTCTCGAAGTCATTCATTCGTTCATAACGACGTTCGTAGAGTTCGTCGAGTGCGAGCTTAGCGCCTTCGAGATCCGGCTCATCTTCCTCGTCCTCAGGCGACATCATCTCCTGGATTTCGGTAATTGCGCGCATGACCTGCGGGCCTAGCGTGCCTGAGGTTCGCGCCTCAGGTGGCTTGCGTGGTCCATCGTCTTCCTCTGCAGCGTAGGTAGCGATGCTGAGTGGAGCGATGACGAGTAAGGCGACTAACGCACGTTTTAAAGTAAGTAATTTCAACATGATTAATCCTCTAGCTCGTAGCGGAACAGATACTGCACGCCCGGAACTTCTACGCCTTGGCCATCAACGACTCGTGGCTGAAACTTGAAGCGCGCGGCGGCGCGTTCAGACGAGCGATCGAAAATATTCGGTGGCTCTGCGTCAACAACCACAATCGATTCCTCTACGACGTTACCTAACCCGTCAACTGTGAAGCTCACGAGACACCAGCCTTGAATGCCTCGTTGTGCTGCTCTGGTTGGGTATTGGGGCGCAATGGCGACAAGCGGCAGATAGTCGCCATCGGTCGCTGAGATCGATGCATTGCTGAGTTCCAGACCCGTGTCGATCTGCACCTGGGAACGGTCAATATTAAGATCTGGTCCGTCAGAAATAGTTACCTGACGCTCAACTTCTTCGACTATTTCAGTGACTTCTTCGATAAGTTCGGGCTTGTCGATTTCTTCGATAACCTCGAGCTCGATTTCAGGCATTGTTGAGTCTACGATTTTAACCACATTGAGTGGCTCATCTAACCCTTCGCCAGTCGCAATAAGCGCCTGCATGAAGTAGAAGAGACCTAGCGTTATCAACGCGGCCATCACCATGGATGCTGCCCATCTAACTATAATCATAGTCTAAGCCTCCGCTGAGATTGAAACGTCGTTAATATTAGCTTCCCGAGCTGCCTTGAGAATAAGCATGATCTGTTCATTGCTTGCGCTCTCGTCGCCCTGAATGATCACTGCAGAATTCGGCGCATCGGCGAGTCTGAGCTCGAAACGTGCGCGAATAAAGCGAGGGTCGATCTGGTCGCCATCGATCCAGATATCGCCTTGCGGACCAACAGCGATCAGGATCATATCACCCGATGTATCTTCAACCGTAGAGGCCTCTGGCTTGCTCACATCTATCCCTGCCTCAGTAACGAAAACCGAGGTTACGATGAAGAAGATGAGCAAAATGAAGACAACGTCGAGCATTGGGGTGAGGTCGATCTCGCCCGCTTCTTCGTCATCCTTTCGCTTGCTTAAGCCTTGTTTCATTGTTCTTTAGCCCTGTGTAACTCTATAAAGAGTATTGAGTGCATGTTTTAAGAGAGCCACCCTATCGTTACCCGTCGCTCATGAGACGGAGATAACCCTATAGGGAGGCTCTTATCCGAGCCGCCTAGACCTATATCTAGTTGCTCAGCGGCAGGTGGTCTTCTAAGAGCTCAATGTCTCTATCGACCTTTGCTTTCAAATAATTCGAAGCAAAAATACCAGAGATCGCACCGACCATTCCTGCCATAGTTGGAATCGTCGCCTTAGATACCCCGCCGGCCATCGATTTAGCATCGCCGCCGCCCGTTACCGCCATTACGAAAAACACTTCGATCATGCCTGTAACTGTCCCGATAAGCCCCAAAAGCGGGCATATCGTGACCAGCACTTCGATAATGGGCAAGGTGTTACGCACGTCAAGGGAGATCTTCGAGATCATCATCGTGCGGATTTGATGCGCGCTCCAAGACTTCGTGTCGCTGCGCGCATTCCACGCCGCTAACGTCGCTTTGACGTTAGCTTTGTGTGTCGTGTTGAGGTACCAGACACGTTCGAACACGAGTGACCACTTCACCAGAAGCAACCAGGCTATGATCCATAGCACTGGCCCGCCACGAAGCATGAAGCCATTTACCGCGTCAATTATGTCTAGAAATGCGAAATACATACTATTTCCCCTTCTGGCGTCGAATTAGCGAGCGGCTGCTTGCTGCTCTGCTTTCTGAGCGATCATACCTGTCGCCTGCTCTTCCAGAATGTGAATGATGTTATCAGCACGACTCTTCACGACTGTGTGCATAAAGATTGTAGGAATTGCGACAACAATACCGAGTACCGTAGTCATCAGCGCCTGCGAGATACCACCGGCCATAATAGTCGGGTCGCCCGCTCCGTAAACCGTGATCTGCTGGAACACCTGAATCATACCGGTTACCGTTCCTAGGAGACCGCCGAGAGGCGCGATAGTCGCAATCATCTTGATCAGTGTGAGCAAGCTTTCGAGCGCAGGGGTTTCTTGCAGAATAGCCTCACCCAGCTTGAGCTCAAGCGTTTCGGTGTCAGCGTTCGGGTTGTTATCTGCAACCATAAGGACACGACCGAGTGGGTTGTTCTTAGTCGGCGTGTTGCTCTTGAGTTGGCTGCGTACTTTCGCTGAGGTTAATTCGAGCATCAGTAGGCGATAGAAGCCAAGGATGATACCGATTACACCAACACCGATAATGATAAAGCCGATGGTGCCAGAGTTGTTGCGAACCTGTTCTTCAACCGAAGGGAAGTTTACAAGGTTAGCCATCACCTGACCGCCCACACCACCCGTTGGGTCGATACCAACCTTGGTGAAACCTGAAGTAGCGTTTTCGAGGTCGCTTGCCATACTAAGAATGCCGGCATCGGGTTGCTTAGGTAGAACCTGCAGATGGCCAATATCACCCGAATAGCTCAGGTATTCGCCGTCTGAGATTGAGTTGAAAGAACCTATGCGTGTAATCGAGCGAGTGGCTGTCTCACCTGTAGGCAGGGCTACTTCACCTTGATAAGTGACAACACGTGCGGATTCGGTCATCTCCTGCTGCATGAAATACCAGAAGCGCTCGATTTCACTTATGTCTAACTGCTCGATCGTGCTGCCGGCTTTTTCGATGAAGCCTTCGATGTACTCACTGCGACCTGGATACTGAGCGCTAATGAGTGAGTTTTCGAAGTTGCTGAGGAAGTCACCTGCAACGCCTTGCAAAGTACCGAACAGCTCATTGAGGTCACCGCGGCGATCGCGGAGGATTTCTCGCTTGTCGCTGATAGTAATTTCGTTCGCTTCGAACTGGTCGCTCAGTTGCGCCTGAATACGCTCCTGCTCGGCGATGCGCTCTTTCGTTGTCTCGAGGATCTGAGCTTGACGCGCCGCATTCTGCTCGAATTCTTGCAGACGCTCACGGTATTCGGCTGACTCAGAGACTTTATCGCTTTCTACGAGGTTCAAAAGACCTGAGAGCGATGTCGCTTCTTGCGCGCCAACTGAACTCGAGGCTGCCAGGAGTAAGGCAGAGAGAGAAAAATTTATTAGTTTAGATGTCATTTTCACTGTGCAGTCTCCGGTGCTAGAACTGGCAATTCGATAATTCGTGGCGCATCGAGCTGTGACGCGACGCGGATAGCTGATTGAATGGCAGTGCGGTAGTCGCCAGCTGGCAACTCAACCCACTCGCGTGCATTGTTGTCCCAAGCACCGGTCACTTGCCTATCGGTGGTTTGATACATCAGAGCAACGCGACCGATGCGAGCAATATTTACGTCACGCTCTGTGCCGTTGATTACGATGGTATCTGGGTAAGTTTCAGTCGTACGGCCATAGCTGTTCTCTGTTTGATACATCACGAGAACTTGGCGGAATTTTTCGGCGATAGACACATCTGGATTGTCGATGGCAGCGCGCGCGAAGGCGATACGGTTAGCTCGCTCTTCAACGTGGAATGGATAATCAAGAGCGATGAATTGCTCGATGCTCGAAAGCATTTTACCCATGAGGAGTGGAATTTCGCGTGTGACGATTTCAACATTAGCAATCGATTGATCGAGTGACGCAATATTTTGCTCTTGGATCGAGATCGACTTACGGAAGCCGGCGTTCAATACTAAAAGAGCTTCGAGGTTATCGTTCTCACGCTTGAACTCTTCGTAAGACGAGCTGGCTGCGTTTGCTAGTCTGCTAATCTCGACTTGAGTGGCGGCTGAATCCCTGTTCTTGCTACCAATCACGTCCATTGCTCTGTCGAGAATGCTGCTGTCGATCAGAATCGTTTCTACTGGGGCGCTGTTTTCAGCCGCGATCTCTGCCGCTTGAGTGATACTCACTACGCAGGTCGCTAACACTGCAAAAGCAGTCACACCCAGGTTAGTAATTCGACGGTTTTTCATGTGCCATCCTATTTATTGTTAACTCGATTTCTTGTGAATCGCCAAGCCGTAGGGCTTAGCTGGTAATTAAAGTTGCTCACCCTACGGTGCGAGCAGCTCGACGACCCCTCTAAAATTAAACTCATACTTCTTTGTTAGCGCGGCCACACGCAGCGACCGACTGTGGAAAAAGTATCAGATTCAACCAAATCTCGAAACCCATCGTTATCTCTTCGGTAACGTAAAAGCGTCGGGATTTGCCTTGCAACCCCCTCACACTGCCCCTAGTTACCAAACTACTCACTTTTTTAATAAAGTGAGTCGCAAAGTAACTTTGTTAAGGGTAGTAGTCAGGATCGTCACAGAGTCCCCGAAATTCGGTGCTCTGCGCCGAATTCCGCGTAAAGACTAACACACTACAGAATCGTATTAGAACCTTTTGCTCGACAAAAAGTGCAGGAATAATTGGTTGATTTTGGCCCTTTTTTAGGACAAGTACTCAAGGTCCAACCATAAGCAGGCAGGCATGAAAAAAGGAGCCTAAGCTCCTTTTTCCGAATGCAAGATGTAAGCGGGTTGTATAAACCGACCACTTTAGTCGCTTACCAACCCGTCAACTCTTTGAGACCATTGCCGATTTCCGCAAGACTTCTGACAGTCTTAACTCCGGCGTCTTGTAGAGCTGCAAACTTGTCATCAGCAGTGCCTTTACCACCAGAGATAATCGCACCGGCGTGCCCCATACGCTTACCGGGGGGCGCTGTAACACCCGCGATATAGGCTACGACAGGCTTGGTTACATTCGCCTTTATATACGCTGCAGCCTCTTCTTCCGCGGTGCCGCCGATTTCACCAATCATCACGATAGCCTCAGTCTTGGGGTCGGCTTGGAACATAGCGAGAATATCGATGAAGTTTGACCCAGGAATTGGGTCACCGCCGATACCGACGCAAGAGGATTGGCCGAACCCATAGTCGGTCGTTTGTTTGACCGCCTCATAAGTCAACGTGCCAGATCGCGACACAATGCCGACTTTTCCAGGAAGATGGATATGACCGGGCATAATGCCTATTTTGCATTCGCCAGGGGTTATCACTCCCGGGCAATTTGGACCGATCAGTCTCACGCCTAATTGATCGCAGCGCTCTTTAGCCACCAGCATATCGAGGGTTGGAATCCCTTCGGTAATACATACGATTAATTTAATGCCTGACTCAGCGGCTTCGAGTATCGAGTCTTTGCAAAAAGGAGCTGGTACGTAAATCACTGAGGCATCGGCCTGGGTCGCTGCATAGGCCTCTGCGACTGTATTAAATACAGGCAGACCTAAATGCGTTTGACCACCCTTGCCTGGCGTTACTCCGCCGACCATCTGCGTGCCGTACTCGATCGCCTGCTCTGAGTGGAATGTACCCTGAGCGCCGGTAAAGCCTTGGCAAATCACTTTAGTGTTTTTGTCGATTAAAATGCTCATTGCGCACCTCCTGCAGCTGCGACGACTTTTTCGGCAGCGTCGGTCAGACTCGTGGCCGCAATAATATTCAATCCGCTGTCGCTCAGCACTTGACGGCCAAGCTCCGCATTATTCCCCTCAAGCCTCACGACTACAGGGACTTCAACTCCAACTTCGTGCACCGCGCCAATGATACCTTCCGCGATAAGATCGCAGCGAACAATACCGCCAAAAATATTCACCAAGACAGCCTTAACGTTGGTGTCAGAGAGGATAATCTTGAATGCCTCAGTCACACGCTCTTTCGTCGCGCCTCCACCAACATCGAGGAAGTTCGCTGGGCTGCCGCCATGAAGCTGCACGATGTCCATGGTACCCATTGCGAGACCGGCACCGTTCACCATACAACCAATATTTCCGTCTAATGCGACGTAATTAAGCTCCCATTCGGCTGCATGCGCTTCGCGCGCATCTTCTTGCGAGGGGTCGTGCATCTCTTTGAGTTTTGGCTGGCGATACATCGCATTGCTGTCGATGTTAATCTTGCCATCCAAACAGTGAAGGTTACCTTGATCAGTAATAACCAACGGATTAATTTCGAGCAGCGCTAAGTCGAAGTCTTCGAACAGCTTTGCAAGGCCGAGAAACAATTTGGTGAACTGCTTAACCTGATCGATATTCAGACCGAGCCTAAACGCTAAATCTCGTCCTTGGAACGGCTGCGCGCCGGTCATAGGATCGATGATTGCCTTGAGTATTTTCTCGGGTGTTTCCTCGGCGACCTTTTCAATTTCAACCCCGCCCTCGGTCGATGCCATGAAGACAACGCGGCGAGTTGCTCGGTCGACGACTGCACCGAGGTAGAGCTCTTGGGCGATGTCTGTGCAAGACTCGACGAGGATTTTGCTTACCGGCTGACCGTTAGCATCTGTTTGGTAGGTGACGAGGTTCTTGCCTAGCCACTCCTCGGCGAAAGACTGCGCTTCGGCGGGCGAATCAACTAAACGCACCCCACCCGCTTTGCCTCGACCACCGGCATGCACTTGGGCTTTAACGACCCATTTATCACCGCCAATTTTCTCAGCAGCAGCCTTAGCATCGGGTCCATTGTCGACAGCGATGCCGGTTGATACTGGAAGGCCATACTCAGCAAATAATTGCTTGGCCTGATATTCGTGAAGATTCATCTAAACTCCGTTTTTTAAAGTAAACTTATTTCCTAGCCTAGCGGCGCTTTCGATTGCCGATATGAATAGCGTGACCATTTGCAGCGAGAGCAGCCTCATGAACCGCCTCGGACAGTGCAGGATGCGAGAACATGGTAAGTCCGATATCCTCCGCGCTCGCACTGAATTCCATGGCGATAACAATTTGCTGCAACAGGTCTGCGGCACTCGCGCCAATGATATGACAGCCCAAAATTCTGTCTGTGTGCTTGTCGGCAATGAGCTTAACCATTCCATCTGAGTCGTTTGCGGCGAGCGCACGCCCACTCGCAACAAATGGGAAGACACCCACGTTGTACTCTACGCCTTCGGCTTTGAGTTCTTCTTCGTTTTTCCCGACCCATGCAATTTCTGGGTGAGTGTAGATAACCGAGGGCACTAGCGCGTAATTCACTTGAGTTTGCTTGCCAGCAAGACGCTCGACAACCATAACGCCCTCCTCGCTGCCTTTATGCGCGAGCATCGGGCCTCGCACCGCATCACCCACTGCGAATATGCTGGGGATGGAGGTTGCGCATTGCTCGTTAACTTTGACGAAACCGCGTTCGTCGAGCGCTAAACCGATAGAGTCATCCACGATATTTTGCGTGTAGGGCCTGCGTCCAACAGCAACAATAAGCTTGTCGAATGTTTGGGTCTTGTCGCCTTCCGCGTCGGTATATTCGACGGTCACGGTTTTCTTGGCACCCTTGCCCGCAATCTTACTGCCCGTAACTCGAGCGCCCAGCTTGATGTCTAAACCTTGCTTAGTGAAGAGCTTTAGGGACTCCTTAGCTATCTGCCTGTCGGTTGCCGGCAGGAAGGTATCCATCGCTTCAAGCACGGTAACCTCGGAGCCTAGGCGAGCCCAGACACTGCCCAACTCCAAGCCGATGACGCCGGCGCCTATAACCCCCAGACGTTTAGGCACAGAGGTGAATTCGAGTGCACCAGTCGAATCAACTATCGTCTCTTGGTCAATCGGTGTGGGCGGTATCTCGATCGGTACCGAGCCGGCTGCAATGATGATGTGCTTCGCCTCGAGGACACTCACCTCGCCATCGTGACCCGTGACTTCAACGCTATTTGGCCCTATCACTTTCGCAACGCCGCCAATACCCGTTACTTTGTTGCCCGCGAAGAGTCCGCTTACCCCTCCGGTTAGCTGGGCAACAACCTTGTCTTTGCGCGCAATCATCGCAGGTACGTCGACACCTACCTTGCCAACTGTGATGCCATGCAGGTCGAAATGGTCTCGCGCCTCCATAAATTTATGAGACGAATCGAGAAGTGCTTTAGAGGGTATGCATCCTACATTTAAACAAGTGCCGCCGAAGACAGTTTTGCCTTCCTTGTTTAGCCATTTTTCAACACAGGCGGTTGAGAAACCAAGTTGGGCGGCGCGGATTGCCGCAACGTACCCGGCGGGGCCTGATCCGATTACTACTACGTCGTATGAGCTAGCCATGTCGTTATCCTAAATTGGGTGACTTAGATCTCGAGCAACAGACGTGTAGGATCTTCGAGCAAATCCTTCACTGTGACCAAGAACTGAACAGCTTCCTTGCCATCGATCATGCGGTGATCGTAGGACAATGCTAAATACATCATAGGCAACACAACGACTTGACCGTCTACTGCCATCGGTCGTTCCTGTATTTTGTGCATGCCAAGAATTGCAGTCTGAGGTGGGTTAAGAATTGGCGTGGATAGAAGCGAACCGAAAACACCGCCATTAGAAATCGTAAAGGTGCCGCCTGTCATATCTTCTATTGCGAGCTTGCCATCGCGGGCCTTTTCGCCAAAGTCTCGAATACCTTTTTCGATATGCGCAAGACTCATCGTGTCAGAGTTCCGTAGCACAGGAACTACTAAGCCACGCGGTGAGGACACTGCCACGCCGATATCCTGATAGCCATGGTACACGATGTCCGCTCCGTCGAGTGACGCGTTGACCGCGGGATAGCGTTTGAGCGCCTCTGTACAGGCACGAACAAAGAACGACATAAAGCCAAGACGAACACCGTCGTGTGCTTTTTCGAACTCTTCCTTGTAGCGATTGCGAATCTCCATCACCGGCGCCATGTTGACCTCGTTAAAGGTTGTTAGCATGGCGGTAGATTGACTCGCGTGCAGCAGCCGCTCTGCTACTTTGGCCCGTAAGCGACTCATAGGAACGCGTTCCTCGAGGCGCCCGTTAGACGAGGCAATAGGTGCCGCAGCGGGCGCACTTAGCGCTGACGCAACGTCTTCTTTCGTTATACGCCCTGCTTTGCCTGTGCCTGCGATAGTAGCTGCATCGACATTATTCTCTGCAATCATCTTCTTCGCCGCCGGGCTGGCAGGCGCAGAGGCCGCGACTGCGGAAGGTGCTGGTGCGGATGCGGCGACGGGTTCTACTTCTTCCGATGGTGCTGGGTCGGCCGCGGCAGCTTCGCCGGCAACTACTATACCAATCGCCTGATTACTAACGATTGTATCCCCTGTGTCTTTCAGGATTTCCTGTAGAACACCGTCAGTCGGAGAAACCACTTCGATGACGACTTTATCCGTTTCGATATCAACGAGAAGTTCGTCGCGCGAAACGCTGTCGCCAACTTGCTTATACCAAGTCGCAATAGTGCCATCGGGAACCGACTCTGGGAGTGTTGGCGCTTTAATCTCAATAGTCATGTCTAGTCCTTTTGAAGAACGGCCGCTTAGCGGCTCGATAATCTAACTTTCTAGTTCTTATCTTTTTTCCGTGTTGGTAGCAGTTTCTTGTGGTCTTACACGCCTCACCGATATTTCCAACTTTCATCTAATAATCAGTTATTTCATGGCCTCGTCGAGGAACTTTTCTAGCTGAGCGAGGTGCAGAGCGGGGTATCCTGCTGCTGCTGCTGCAGAGGCTTCACGACCGGCATAGCCGAGCACAATGTTCGGGAAATGCTTTTTGATCGGTCTTTGGAAGTGGTGCTGACTCGAATACCAAGCGCCCTGATTCTTCGGCTCTTCTTGACTCCAAGTGATTTTTTCGACATTCGGATAACGTAGTAGGCACGCTTCGTATTCTTTCGCAGGGAAAGGATAAAGCTGCTCTAATCGTATTATCGCAATGTCAGTAATTTCACGCTTGCGTCGCTCTGCTAGCAGGTCGTAATAAACCTTACCGGCACAGACAATTACTTTGCGAACCTTCTCGGGCACGATTACGTCGTCGATCTCATCGATAACGACTTGGAAGCTTCCTTCAGCCATTTCCTCGAGAGTCGAAACTGTCTCCTTATGCCGAAGCAGGCTCTTGGGAGACATGACAACCAGAGGCTTGCGCATCGGGCAGAGTACCTGTTTGCGCAGCATGTGAAAGACCTGTGCCGACGTGGTCGGTAAACAGACCTGAATATTGTGCTCCGCGCAAAGCTGAAGGAATCTCTCGAGTCGCGCTGAAGAGTGCTCGGGGCCTTGGCCTTCATATCCATGCGGGAGAAGCATAGTCAGGCCACAGAGCCGTTGCCACTTGTGTTCACCACTCGTGATGAATTGATCGATAACCACTTGCGCTGAGTTTGCGAAGTCGCCGAACTGCGCTTCCCATACAACCAAGGCATTCGGCGTAGTGGTCGCGAAACCGTATTCGAACGCTAGGACAGCGACCTCCGAGAGAAGAGAGTCGTAGATGCGGAAAAGGCTCTGATCAGCAGAGATATGCTGAAGTGGCACGTGCGACTCACCCGTCTTTTGATCATGTAGCACCGCATGTCGGTGCGAGAATGTGCCGCGCCCCACGTCTTGGCCAGTAATCCTGACCATGTTGCCGCTCGTGAGTATGCTGGCGTACGCCAAACTCTCCGCCATTCCCCAATCAACCGGAAGTGTGCCCGCAGCCATTTTCTTACGGTCGGCCATCACCTTGCCAACCTGACGCTGGAGGTTGAATGACTCTGGATACTCAGAAAGTTTTTTGGCAAGCCCCTTTAGGTTTTTTAGAGGTATCGACGTGTTATAGAACGAGCTCCACTTATGTCCGATGTACGGGCTCCAATCGACAAAGAGTTCGATAGATGGCTCTTTAACCAGACTCTTAACGACATGCTCGCCGTTATCGAGCGCGTCGCGATACGTACTGTTGAGTAAATCAGCTTCTTCCTTTGTGATGACGCCTTCGCTCGCTAAACGCTCCGCGTAGAGTACTCGGGTCGATTTATGGCTTTTAATGACCGAATACATCGCAGGCTGAGTCGCAGACGGTTCATCCGTTTCATTGTGACCACGTCGGCGATAGCAAATTAGATCGATAACGACGTCTTTTCTGAACTTGTTTCGGAAATCTAGCGCGAGCTGAGTGACGAACAGCACCGCCTCAGGATCATCGGCGTTGACATGGAAAATTGGTGCTTGGACCATGCGCGCAACATCCGTACAGTATTCGGTTGATCGCGCATCATCTTGTCTGCTGGTAGTGAAACCGACCTGATTGTTCACAATAATATGAACGGTGCCGCCCGTCCTGTAAGCACGGGTCTGTGACATCTGGAAAGTTTCCATCACAACGCCTTGGCCTGCGAAGGCTGCGTCGCCATGGATAATGATCGGCAGAACCTTCGATCC
>JALRKV010000027.1 GCA_023254735.1 Pseudomonadales bacterium
GGTCAGACTTTAGAACTCGGCTTCTTCGCTCCTCAGGCGGGATTGAGCCGCCCGACATTAGCTGACATGCCTAATATGCCTCTGGCTGCGAGCAATGGCGGGCCTAATGTCGCCATGTATCAAGGCGTGCGCGATGGCATCATCCGAACTGGCGCAGAGAACAACATCACCGAAACGAGCACCGTAAGCGTTCAAGCTGGAATTAAAGGCGAATTCGAAGCCTTCGACCGAGCGATGAACTATGACGTGAGCTATTCATGGGGTGGATCGTCCTTAGAGCAGCAATATAAAACGTTTAACAGAGATCGCGCGGAGCTAGCTGCAAACGGACTAGGCGGACCTAACTGCACGCCTAATGGGCGACCTGATTTCGACTTCGCGGGCGCGCCCGGACCCTTCGGTGGCGCAGTTCCTCAGGCATGGGATTTTTACGCACCCGGCTTGGTGCAGACATTCTTCCCGGGATTCGTTTTCACGACGCGTGAGAACTTAAGCTATGCGCTGACGAGTAATAACCAGGGTCAGGGCGGTTGTATGTTCTATAACCCTTACCTGAGTCAGCTTTCTGACCCGAACCTCGCCAACAGCCGCGAGCTGATGGATTGGATGAATGTAACAGTGGATCGCGTAGACAAGCGCAACAAGCTCGCTGTATTTGATGCTGTCGTGTCCGGAGAACTGTTCGAGATGAAGGGCGGTACTGCGCAGTTTGCGGTAGGTGGTCAATACCGTGAACGCAACACGAAAGAAGAAGCATCTGAACTGCATTATCCCGGTCTACAGAACCGAATACTTACGTATGATGCTAACGGGGTCCCAGACTCATTCCATCGCGTAAGTAATAACTTTGAATGTGCAATGTGTGCATTTAACTACAACAATACACGCACAACGAAAGCGGCGTTTATGGAGCTTTCTCTGCCGTTCATTGAGAATGTAGAGACGCAGGTTGCCCTCCGCTTTGAGGACTATGGGGGTCAGATCGGCAGCGAACTTTCACCTAAGATTGCCATGAGCTGGAGGGCAACTGAAAACCTGCTTATCAGGGGATCTTTCTCTCAGTCTTTCCGCGCGCCTAACATCGCGATCGTAGAGACAGGCCTCCAGTCTTCGTCTTATACGTTCCGCGATCCTATTTCTAATCAAGCAGTTCGTGCCGGACTCGTGCCCCCGACTGATGACAATGCGGAAGCAGAGCAGACTTATACATTGGGCGGCCCAGCACCCTACGTGGGCAATGAATATGCTGACACGTACAGTGTTGGTTTTCAGTGGACACCTTCCGGAAGTTTGGATGGCCTAAGTGTAGGTGCAGACATCTGGCGTTTTGAGGTGAGTGATCGTGTACTACCTGAACCACCAATTCGCGCGATTCAACCAGAAATCGAGGCGTTCATCGCCGCGTCACAGAATGAGGCTAACTACATTCTTAACGACACGATTCCAGCAGACTCAGCACAGCCCTATACGCCCTGCAGTCCCTCGGCTATCGAAGCAGAATTCGGTCGCGACTCGGCTGAGCGTCTAAACTGTGTGGTTGATCCGCGGACCTATGTGGTCGAGGGTATTCAACGCGCATTTGGAACGACCACGGCCAACCTCATTACGACAACACTGCGGGCGATCAACGCTGGCGTGATTACGGCAGATGGAGCAGACCTTAAACTCGGCTACAACTGGTCGAATGATCTCGGCCTGTTCAGTGCGCGGGTCGACTACACGCATGTACGACAGTACACGCTCGAAAATGTGCCTGGTCTAGAACGCGGACTGCTTGATACCTACGTTTTTGATGCAGCCGGCACCACGGGCGATGGCAATATCGTGCGTTCGCTCCCTGACAATAAAGGGACACTGACGTTATCTTGGCAAAGAGACGCTCACGGCTTGAGCTTAATCAATCGTCACATAGGCTCGTACCGAGACCTCGCGTATCAAACTGCGTACGAAAGCGGGTCTGATTTTACGCGCAGCATGCTGGACGAGAAGATTGACAGCTACAATACGTGGGACCTTCAGTATCGATACTCGAAAGATTGGGGTGGAGCAATTGGATCTACTAACTTCTCATTCGGTGTGTTGGATGTGTTCAATGCCGACATCCCTTATCGTGAAGTCAGTTCGCTCAACTACGATACCATCGTATTCGATGGCCGCGGTCGACGAATTTACGCAAGGGTTCTCTGGCAGATTCAGTAGTTCTAGCCACTACTATTAGATCGTTCTGATCGCTAAAAGCCCCCGAGTCGGCTCGCCGACCCGGGGGCTTTTATTTTAATTCCGCTCACATCAAACGCGTAAACTAGACATGTATTTTTCCGCTATACTTGCCGCATTCACCCTTGCAAGTTGGAGCGACCATGATTTTTTCCAGAAATTTCCCCGCATTTCCCATAATTTTTTGCTTCGCCCTCAGTGCCTGCAGCGAACCGGCAACGAACTCTACTCTTCTCGGCGGCACAGGCGATGTCCCCACCTTGATCAAACCCGAGCTCGGCAATTTCGGAATCGATCTTAGCCAACAAGATCCCAACACAAAGCCCGGCGACGATTTTTTCCGCTTCGCTAACGGCAAATGGCTCGACGAGTTTGAACTACCCGCAGACCGGAGCAACTATGGGTCTTTCTCAGTACTGGGCGATCGCTCGGACGAACGCGTAAACAAGATTATAGAAGAGCTCTCTGCTGCAGAACCCGCCGCGGGCACCATCGAGCAAAAGATAAGCGACTATTATCTGAGCTACATGAATACCGAGCTGCTCGATGAGCGCGGCATCGGACCGCTGCGTGAGAGCCTCGCTAAGCTCGCCGCAATCGATTCGCGCGAAGCGTTGGTCGAAGCACTGGGTCGCTCGCAGCTCGAGGCCACGGCAAGCCCGTTTGGCTGGTATGTCGGCGCCGATCGTCGCGATCCTGATCGTCATCAGCTAGTCCTGAGCCTCGGCGGCATCGGCCTGCCCGATCGCGACTACTACCTTCTCGACACCGAGCAGTATGTCAACGTGCGCAGCGAATACGTCGCGCATATCGAACGCATGCTTGGCTTCGCAGGCATTGAAAACGCAGCCGAGAAAGCGCAGGCGGTGCTCGCACTCGAGACCGCGTTTGCCGAGAATCTCTGGCCACGCGCCGATCGCCGTAACCGCGACCTTACGTTCAATCCTATGACATACGCAGAGTTTAAAGCGGCCTATCCGGCCATGGACTGGGACGCTTACTGGGCCGCGGCAGGCATAACCGAGATCGAAGACCTTAACGTCTCTTTCCCGAGCGCAATGGCGCCGATCATTGCCTTAGTCGACAGCGTCCCACTGGACGACTGGATAAGCTACATGAGCTATCAGCACATCTCTAACCTTGCGAGCGTGCTGTCCCAAGAGATCGACAACGAGAATTTCCATTTCTATTCGACAGTGCTCAACGGCGTCCCCGAACAGCGTCAGCGCTGGGAACGTGGTGTCGAGCGCGTAGGTTCGCTCAACAGCCTTGGCGAAGCGGTCGGTCAGATCTACGTGCAGAAGCATTTCCCAGAGTCTGCGAAGCAGCAGATGCAAGGACTCGTTGAGAACCTGCGCACGGCGCTCGCCAACAGCATCGCGAGCCTCGACTGGATGGGTGAAGAAACCAAAAACGAAGCGAGACTCAAGCTCGAATCGTTCCGCCCGAAAATCGCCTATCCCGACGAGTGGCGCGACCTCTCAGCGATCGAAATTAGCCGCGACGACCTCTTCGCGAATGCGCGCAGCGTACGCGAGTTCAACTATGCCGATGAAATCAGCCGTTTGGGTAAGCCAACGAACCGTGAAGAGTGGGGCATGACGCCACAAACGGTTAACGCCTATTACAACTCATCGTTCAACGAGATCGTGTTCCCTGCCGGAATCCTGCAGCCGCCCTTCTTCGACCCCGCAGCCGACATGGCCGTGAACTACGGCGGCATCGGCGCAGTAATCGGCCATGAGATGGGCCACGGCTTCGACGACCAAGGCTCTAAATCAGATTCGCTCGGCGTGCAGCGTAATTGGTGGACCGATGACGACCGCGCCAACTTCGAAAAACTGACCACCGCGCTCGCCGCCCAGTACGATCAGTTCGAGCCGGTTCCTGGCTATTTTGTTGACGGAAATTTCACCCTCGGCGAGAACATCGGCGACGTCGGCGGACTTTCCCTCGCCTATCGCGCCTATAAGTTGTCTCTCGGCGGCGAAGAGGCGCCGGTCATCGACGGACTCACTGGCGATCAGCGCTTCTTCCTAAGCTGGGCGCAGGTGTGGCAGCGAAAATACCGTGAAGACGCACTGATCCAGCGCCTCACCTCCGACCCGCATTCCCCATCGGAATTCCGCGTTAACGGCGTGGTTCGCAATTTCGACGAATGGTATGAAGCGTTCGATGTGCAGCCCGAAGATGCGCTCTATCTCGCGCCGGAAGACCGCGTGCGGATTTGGTAATTCAAACAAGAGGGCGATTGAGAATGAAAGATCAACGCGTACGATCCGCACGAAGTCTCGTCTCACTCACCCTCGTTGCACGGGGCGCCCTCAGTTTCTCGCTGCTGTTTTTTTCGTCGGCGTCGTTGGCTCAAGATTTCGATACTATTATCGCCAACGGCCGCATCGTCGACGGCTCGGGTAACCCTTGGTACGAAGCCGATGTGGGCATTCGCGGAGACCGAATTGTCTCTATTGGTGATCTCTCGACCAAGCAGGCCGCGCAGATTATCGATGCCACAGGGCTGGTTGTGGCACCGGGATTTATCGACCCACACACGCACGCCTTGCGCGGCATTTTCGATGTGCCCACGGCGGAGAGTTCGCTTCTGCAGGGCGTGACTACGCTTACCGAGGGCAACGACGGCAGTTCCCCTTTTCCTATTGCGGCCCACTACGCCGAAATCGAAGCCAAGCGCATTAGTCCAAACTGGGCCGTTTTTGTTGGACAAGGTACGATTCGCGAAGCGGTTGTCGGGCGCGACGACAGAGACGCGACACCGCTCGAGCTTGAGCGCATGAAGGCTATGGTTGCCGAAGCAATGCGCGACGGTGCGCTGGGGATCTCGACCGGTCTTTTCTATGTTCCAGGTAGTTTTACACCAACAGAGGAAGTCGTAGAACTGTCGAAAGTTGCCGCGCAGTATGGCGGTATCTATATTTCGCATATGCGCGAGGAAGCTAATCAGCTGCTCGACTCGGTGAGCGAAACGATCGCTATCGGGGAGCAGGCCGGTATTCCCGTTCAGATAACCCATCACAAAGTGATCGGTGTGCAGAACTGGGGCGCCTCGGTCGACAGCCTACAACTGGTCGATGAAGCCCGCGCCCGCGGAGTCGATGTCACGCTCGATCAATACCCCTACACCGCGTCGCAAACGAGCATCAACGCCCTTATCCCGCAGTGGGCGCAGGAAGGCGGTCGCGGAAAAATGCTTGAGCGCCTCGAGAGCCCCGAGACTCGGGGAACGGTCAAAGCGGCAATCATAGATAAGATTTTGTTCGACCGCGGCGGCGGCGACCCCAAAAATGTGTCTATCTCGCGCAGCCCAAACGATCGTTCAATCGAAGGCAAAAATCTCGCCGAAATTACGCGCGACCGCGGACTCGAACCCAATGTTGAGAACGCCGCAGAGGTGACGATGGCGATTGTCGAGATCGGCAATGTCAGCGCGGTCTATCATGCGATAGGTCCACTGGATGTAGACCGCATCATGCAGCATCCGGCGGTTGCCATCGGTTCAGACGGCCCGGTGGGCGTATTCGGTGAGGGCGCGCCGCATCCGCGTCAGTATGGCACCTTCGCGCGAGTGCTAGGTCACTATGTTCGTGAACGCGGCGTCATAAGCCTCGAGAACGCCATTCGCAAGATGACTAGCCTTACCGCTCAGCGCTTAAGCATTCGCGACCGAGGTCTCTTAGTCGAAGGTTATTTCGCAGACATCGCAATTTTCGATCCGGACACCATTATCGACAAAGCGACTTTTGAGCAGCCGCATCAGTATGCGGTTGGCGTGAACACGGTGTTAGTCAATGGCGAAGTCGTGGTTGCAAATGGTCAGCACACGGGGGCACGCCCCGGGAGAGTATTGCGCGGGCCGGGATATCAGAGCCCTTGATGCGTATTTTCTAGCGAGATAAATCAAAATTTGGCGAAAATACCTAGCCCTCCTACACAAGCAACGCACGAAACCCCCGCAATTACGCCATAGAACGCACTTGGCACGATACTCGCATCACTCACCACAACTTGGTAAATGCGGAGTACGCAGTATGAAATTTCTCTCGACCCTTGGTCTTCTTGGCTTAACCCTGATCGGACTGATTATCGCGATACCCATTCTTTCTGTGGCCTTCTCTGTATTCGGTGCACTCGTGGTCTTTCTGATCTGGATCGCGCCATTCTGGATTATCGCAACATCGGATCAAACTACAGGCTATGAGAAGATCGCGTGGTTAATCGCGATGGTCTGCCTGTCTTGGTTTGCTTGGGTGTTTTATTTTTTCCTTGCGCCTCTCAAAAGGCGCGACGACTACTACGGCTACACCCGCCGCTAGGAGCGCTTTAGGTGGAGCCCTAACTTGTCCACCAATGCGCCGCGGCCGCGCATGCTTTGCCGCGGCGCATTTTTCGTTATGTTAGGTTCGCTCATTTTCCTTCATTCACATTTTTGCGCTCTTGCGTGAAGCTAGCCATTAGGCGAGACTTACCCTCGATGCAATCCCTTTAGTCGCTAAATCAAGGAAAACAACAATGATAAAGAAAGCGCTAGTAGTGGCCACCGCGGCCGCAGTATTCAGTACGGCAGTGGTCACCACGGCAAACGCGCAGGACGCGCCCACTCCCGAGCAGGTAGCCGCCGGCGCCGCCGACACGCGTCAGTCAGTATTCAAACTTTTACGTTTCTATTTGGTTCCGCTGGTCGGTATGGCGCGTGGTGCCCCTTTTGATGCCGAGCTGGCAGAGAAAAACGGTCGCCGCATCGCAGCGCTTGCGCCGACGATCCCCGACGTCTTTATGCACGACACGCGCGACTTCGATGTCGAAACCGAAGCGTTAGACGTAATCTGGGAAAACAAGGCAGAATTCGAGAATAAGGCCATGGCATTGATGAACAACGCCAATGCCTTTGCGGATCTTGCCGCAACGGGCGATCGTGGTCAGACTCTCGGTGCCTTTAGGGCGCTCGGCGGCTCATGCGGCGACTGTCACGACACGTTCCGCGTCGACAACGACTAGGTTCTGCACCGAAATTCGTCATCGAGATTCGAGATCGGCCTTTAAGCGCTACCGCGTGAAGAACGCGGCTAGCGCGAGACGGTCGGCATCCGTTAGGCGCGACGTGTTGTGTTCGATCACATCGCTCATGTCGCCACCCACGAAGTCTGCATCGGGTTTCATGCCGAGCAGCAGAAACAAATCGAAACTGCTTCGGTCCCAGTCTGCTAGCGCCGCACTATCGATCGCCTCGATTCTCTCTTCACCTATCTGCGCCCCCGCAAATTCCTGCGCGAGCTGCGAAATACCGAGTTTGTTGCGCGGCGTGTGGCACTCACCGCAGTGTCCGAGATTGCGCGCAAGATAGGCGCCGCGTTCGATAAGCGGCGACTCCTCCTGCCCAGCGATTAGCTCGGGCGCATCCCCGCCTGTCAGATCGGCCAACAAATTCCAACCCAAAAGCGCAAAACGCGAAAGCCACCAAGGCGTTTCATGCTCAGGGACTACATTGCTTACTGGATCGAGCGATAAGAGATACGCGCCGATGTCTAGAACATCTTGGTCATTTAAGCCTGCGTAGGCGCGATACGGGAACGCTGGGAAATAGAAGCTGCCCTCGGGCGAGCGCCCATGCTGAAGCGCGCGCAGAAAATCCTGTGCCCGCCAGTTGCCGATTCCGGTGTCGACGTCCGGCGTAATATTGGGCGCAAAGAAAGTACCGAAATCGGTCACCAGCGCGTGACCGCCACTCAAGATTGCTGAGTTGGTTGAGCCGTCATCGTTAACTGCGAGATGACAACTCACACAGCCGCCCGCGTTAACCAGATAGGCGCCGCGGGCAATTGCGTCGTCGCTGCTAGAAATCACCGCAGTGTTATCAACAGACGGAGGCGTAAATAAAAAATAGGCAATGACCAGAACGATCGCTCCGCAAAACGCGAGTAGTCTCATGCGTCGCGACCCTTGATTCATTGCACTCGCCTCCTTTCAATATCTCGTGCCTAGTGTCCGGCGTTTAGCGTCTGGATAGACACCGCGCTGCTAGATAAGCTGGCTCAGCATCTCTTGGTTATAGGTGACCAGCTCATCGAATTTGCCCGCGCGCACTTTAGTAACCCAGTCGGGGTTTGCGATAAGCGCACGTCCCACGGCAATTATGTCAAACTCGTCGGCTTCCATACGCGTAATCAGATCGTCGATGCTAGCAACTTCAGCTTCGCCGCCGCGATAGGTCGCAATAAATTCCTCAGTCAAACCGACGCTGCCAACGCTGATCGTTGGCTTGCCAGTGATCTTCTTGACCCATCCCGCGAGGTTGAGTTCGGAGCCTTCGAATTCGGGCTCCCAGAATCGACGCGTGCTGCAGTGGAAGATATCGACGCCGGCATCCGAAAGCGGCTTAACAAACTGCTCGAGTTCTTCGAGACTCGGCGCGAGACGCGCGGTGAAGTCCTGCTGCTTCCACTGCGAGAATCTGAGGATGATCGGATAGTCGTCGCCGATTTCGGCGCGAATGCTCTGCACGATGTCAGTCGCAAAACGCGTGCGCTTAACAAGCGAACCGCCGTACTGATCGTCGCGCTGGTTCGTGCCTTCCCAAAAAAAGTTATCGATGAGATAGCCGTGCGCACCGTGTAGCTCGAGCGTGTCGAAGCCTAGGTCTTTTGAATCTTTCGCCGCCTGTGTGAACGCGGCAATCAGGTCGTCGATTTCAGCGTTGCTGAGCGCTTCATAGACCTTTTTGCCCGGCCCGACTAAGCCCGATGGCGTGGCCGATGGATAGTCTGGATACGCACCCTCGCCCGGTCGACGCATGCCGCCCTGATGCCAAAGCTGTGGCGCTATTTTACCGCCGGCTGCATGAACCGTTTCGACAATTTTATGCCAGCTATCGAGCGCTTTACCGTGGAAGCCAGGGATACGCACTTCGTTGGAGGCCGCCTTATGATTAACCGTCGTACCTTCGGTGATGATAAGCCCCACATCGTTCTCGGCGCGGCGTTTGTAATACTGCAGCACTGCGTCGTCGGGTACGCCGTCTGGCGAAAACTGCCGAGTCATTGGCGCCATGGCAACGCGATTTTTTAGCGTGAGTTTGGGGCTGGTAAACGGGGTAAAGAGAATATCGGGGTTCATCGAGCGGTCTCTGCGTAAGTAGTTTGAAAAAGCGTGTCATCGCCATGCGTGAGGACGACATAATAGGTCGGCACGAAAGTGGTGTCGAGTTCTAGCGGCCCAGCGCGGCGCCGCGCAGTATTCGGCGGTTCGCGTCAGTTGGCGCTGGTTCTGATTCGCCGAAGATCGCGCGAATCCAGTGACCGTCTGTTGGATTAGGGAAAACGATATAGTCGGTGCCAAAGCGAGCCGCGTCTTCGTGCATTAAGGCCTCGCGCGCCGCAACATCGGTGACATAGTAGCGCCGCGCGAAGTCGTTGAGGTTATCGCCCAGCGAGGCAATCACATGGTAGTCGCTGCGAATCTGCGCCTGCACGGCCTCTTTATTAGACGTGTCGCGCAGCACGCGAAGATGGTCGGCGCGCGCATTATCAAACCCCGCGGCCTGCAAATTACCCAGCGCGAGCTCGAAGGTCGCCTCGCCCTGATCGCGATTCGTGACAAAGAAAAGAGTCACCTCGTTTGCCTCGCAAAATGCAGCGAATTCGCGCGCGCCGGGGCTTGCGACAAACTGATTGCTCGGCACCCACGCATCCCACGTGGCGTCATCGAAGAAGTCGCCGCCGTCGGCAATAAGCTGCCCCCAGTAGGCGCCAGATAGGAGCACGGTTTCGTCAACGTCGGTGATTACCGCAAGGGGACGCGCATCACCGAGCGTGCCTGCCTCGCGAGCAGCGAGTGCTTGCTCGACGCGCAGCCGCGCCAGGGCAAAGCCCTGATAATACAGCGCGCGAAATTCTGCCGCCGTCTGACGCCAAGCAATCGCGTAAAGTAAGGGATTAGTGAGCTCGGCCGCCTCCGCGCGAGGCTCTGGTTCGGCAGCCGTGGCCGATGTCACCAGCGCGCCAATGATTGCCACAGCCGCGGCTCCAGTCCTCAGTAATTTGTTAAGCATTGTTCGTCCTGCCGCTTGTCTCGCTGTTAATCCAACTGTTATCCAACTGCTAATCCAACCGCAGGCGCATCTAGCGCCCCGTGGGTGGTAATAATACGCAGAGTTGGTCTATATTGCTTACAACTACTGATTCTGCGTACAAGGAAGTCTACCGCTATGCGCCAGCCCGTTACATCACTTGCCCTACTTGCCCTTGCCTCGAGCTTGCTCACAAGCACCACGGCCTTCGCCGATTCTTACCGCATACTGATATCAAACGACGATGGAATCAATTCGCCGCTTATCCACGCTCTGCGCGAGGGACTGGCGACGCTCGACGATGTCGAGATTGTGGTGTCGGCGCCAGACGCGAACAAGTCAGGCAGCAGTCAGTCTACCGATGGCGGCGCGCGCAGGGTCGAGCGTATTTTTGCTAACGGCGAGTTTTTTGGCTATGCGGTCGACGGCCGTCCTGCCGACGCAGTGCGCTTCGGGCTTTTGCATCTCGGCAAAGACGAGCCGTTCGACCTCGTCGTTTCAGGGATTAACCAAGGCGCGAATGTCGGCGATGTGTCACACCTGTCCGGCACCGTGGGCGCAGCGATGGAAGCGATTTATCAGGGCGTCCCTGCGATAGCGGTGTCGCAGGACACTGCCAATGTCGATACTGCAGTCACGGTAAACCTTACCCGGCAGCTGGTTGCAAAGTATCAGCGCGAAGGCGCGCCCGAGGGCATCGTTATCTCGATTAATGTACCGGGCGGCGAGCTCAAGGGCGTCGCGGTGCGTCCTATGGGCGAGTCCTATCTTACATTTTCGCCTTACGAGCTCACGCGCACAGACGGCGAGGTCAGCGAATACGAGGCCTCTTATGTCGGCAACCGGGCGCTAGACTCCACGAGCGACACCTACGCCTACCAACAGGGCTATGCCACCATCACGCCGCTTAAATTCGACTGGACCGCGCACGACATGCTGAGCGAGGTTGAAGCGTGGGGATTGACGCTTGACTGATTCGAAAACAAACTTCGCTATGTCCGAGAAGGGCTTTCTCGAATTCGAGCACATCGTGCAAGTAAACGAGCCCGAGAATCCCACCAGTACCGACATAAGCCGCGCGCATCTCTGGGAGGGACTCGTGCTTCGCGCGCGAAGCCCGCAGCGATTTATCGAAGGCATCGAGTGTTTTTCGCATCCGCAAAATGGCGAGTGTTTTGTTCGTGAAATCAGCGCGGGCGATTCGCACTTTTACGAAGATGTAACGCTTGAGCACGAGTCGCGCGTGCTCACCAAAACGCAGCGAGATAAACCCCAAATACACGCCGAGAGCGAGGCGACGATCGAAGAGCCCGAGGCGGGTTATCTCTTCGTTCGCTTTCGCTATCGCCGCGAGTTGCCCGATGAACATCAGGCCGTCGATATCGGTGAGCATTTAAAAGCGGCCTATGCCAGACTCGACAACGACGCGATCAAATTGATTCGGGTGATGGCTGAGAATGATTCGTTTACCGCGTTGGTTAATTGATGAATTAGCGAGCGCACTATTTAAAAAGGAGCAACCCCATGTCGTTCTACTCACGATTTTTCGTAGCCCTTTCTCCTGCAGTTCTTACAACCGCTATACTCACTATACTCGCCTTTGCACCGGCAGCCTTTGCTGACCGCACCGCGGCAGACGACGAGAGTCACATCGATGACCCTCGCGTGCAGCACCGCAGCTATGTTTTCGAGCCCACCGGCGAGACACTTCCCTACGCCATTTTCGTGCCCTCGTCCTATGATCCGAACGGTTCAGAATCGCTCCCGCTTCTGGTTTCCCTTCACGGCCTTGGCCGCAGCTACGACTGGTTGATGGGCTACCACGGCCTCCTCGATCAGGCGGAAGAAAGCGGCTACGCGGTAGTAACGCCGCTGGGCTATATTCGCGAGGGCTGGTATGGATCGCGGCCCGCGGAAGACCCGCAAGACGGTGTCTACAGTGAGCAGGACGTCATGAACGTGCTAGACCTCGTTCGCGATGAGCTGCGCATAGACAGCGACCGCATTTTTCTATGGGGTCACTCCATGGGCGGTGGCGGCACCTACCATCTCGCCGCTAAACACCCTGACGTCTTCGCCGCGTTAGGCGTCGCCGCACCGGCGCCGGCAATCTCGGCGCCGATGGACGAAATACTCGACAAGATCGCCCACCTCCCGATCTTTATTTTGCAGGGTGATCAAGATGAGCTAGTGCCTGTTTTTGCCACACGCACGTGGGTCGCCGGGATGGCGGCGCGCGGCATGCAGCATCTGTATGTCGAGATCGAAGGGGGCGACCATTCACTGCTTATCTCGCAGGATGCCAACAACATGAAGAAGTTTATCGATTTCTTTAACATCGTGGGGCATAAATAATGAACACGCGCACCGCTAAAAACCTTGCCATCGCTGTCGCTGCCTACGCCGCGCTTAGCGGCTGCACGGCGAGCATCGTCATCGACAAGGACAGTCCGCCAAAAGCATCGACTGTGCGCATGCTCGAATGGCCCCTACATAATTTCGATTTAGCCGGTACGCGTTTTACGCCGAGCGATCAAATCACTCCCGACAATGTCGCCTCACTAAAACCCGCGTGGCTTTTCCAGCATGGCGTTATCGATGGCGTGAGCAATCAAACCACGCCCATTATTGTCGACGGCATTATGTATGTGACCGACGCGCGCGGCAGCGTCTACGCAACCAATGCCACCGACGGCCATCTCCTGTGGGAATACAACGTTAGCGGCAAACTCGGTGGCGGCCGCCGCGAAGGCTATATTTTTAGACACCGCGGCGTCGTCGTCGACGACGGCATCGTGTATACCGCGGCGGGTTCTTTCATTTTTGCGCTCGATGCGAAAACCGGCGAGCCCATTGAAAGCTTTGGCGACGGCGGCATGGCGTCGGTGATTCTCGACGTGTTACACCTCAAAGATCCGAGCATCGAAACGGCAATCTCCGTTGGCTACTGGTTTACAACTGCGCCGCAGATTCACAACGGCATGCTCTATATAGGAACCACGCGCAGCGAAAGCCACATCGCCGGCGGCTATGTGCTGGCAGTGAATGCAAAAACCGGCAAAGTCGAATGGCACTTTAATACCGTGCCGCAGGACGAGACCGATCAGGGTTGGGAGATCGCTGGTCCAACGTGGGTCGGCGGCGAGCGCAACGGCGGCGGCATTTGGGAAACACCCTCGATAGATCCCGAGCTCGGGCTTGTCTATTTCGCCGTAGGCAACCCCTTCGGCAACAGCGCCAAGCGCGACGGCATGAACTTATTTACCAATGCGATCATCGCGCTGACGCTCGACACCGGCAAACTCGAGTGGTACTACCAGCAGGTACATCACGACGTCTGGGACTACGATTCAGGCAACCAGCCCGTGCTGTTTGACATGCTGGTCGACGGCATTCAGGTGAAGGCGCTAGCGCAGGCGAGCAAGAATGGCTGGCTCTACATTCTCGATCGGGAGAGCGGAGAACCCGTGCATCCGATCCCCGAGATTGCCGTATCGACCGAAACCGACACCGAAGGCGAGGAGCCTTGGCCCACGCAGCCAATTCCGCACAAGGCCAACGGCGAGCGCATGGAGCCGGTGTCGCCCGTCTATCCAATAAACATCCCAGCCGAACAGCTCGAGGAGTATCACCTCGTCGAACAGTTCACCCCGATCGGCCCCAATCAGATTTTCGCCCCGGGCTATGGCGGCGGCTCCAACTATGCGCCAATCGCCTATAGCCCGCTCACGGGACTGCTGTACGTGAACGCGATCGACCAGCCGTTCCGTTCGGGGCGGGATCCGATGGGCTATTTCTCCGCCTACGATCCGACCACAGGCGAACTTGTGTGGCGCCAGATATTCGAAGGCTACGGGCAAGCCGGTGCTGTGGTTACGGCAGGCGGTGTTGTGTTTGTCGGCGCGGGGAGTAACACCGCCGGTTATTTTTACGCCTTTGATGCGGCGACAGGCGAGGAGCTTTGGAAATTCAATACAGGGTCGGGGATTTTCGCCTCCCCTGCCCTGTATGTGATCGACGGCAAAGAGTACGTCACCGTCGCCTCGGGTGGAGGCAGCCGTGGCAGACGCGGAGGCGATTTAATTCTCACCTTCGCGCTGCCCTAGCCTCGCTTATTTCGCGGCCGCTTCGGCGCTGTGAATGTCTGCGACCGTGACCGCAGTCATATTGAAAATTCCGCGCGAGGTCACCGACGGAATCACAATATGCGCAGGCTTGCGGAAGCCATTGATGAAAGGACCGATCAATAGCGCATCGGTCATCGAGCGTATAAGCCCCATCGCGATATTCGCCGCGTCGAGGTTTGGCATCACCAACACATTCGCGCGGCCTTTGATATTGGCCTTCGAATAGATCGTTTCGCGCAGCTTGGGATTGAGCGCGCTTAACACATGCATTTCGCCATCGACCTGTAACGTCGGATGGGTCTCACGCAGTATCTCACTCGCGAGCCGCACTTTGCGCGACGAGGGGTTATTCGCAGTGCCAAAGTTAGAGTGCGACAACAGCGCAACCTTCGGCTCAATGCCAAAACGTCTCACGAGATCGATGCTCGCCTCGGTAATTTTTACCAGCTCCTCCGACGTCGGATTCACATTCATCGACGTGTCGGCCAAAAACAGCGGGCCGTCAGGCAGTAGTAGCACCGCGGTAGACGATACCAGCTGCTCACGCGTCTCTGCCTTATTCGCCGGCCCGAGAAGATGCATTATCTCGCGCAGATGAAAGTCGAAGCGACCGACCTTGCCACAGATCAACCCATCGGCGTCGCCGCGAGCGACCATCACCGCCGCGATTGCTGTATTGTCATTGCGCATTATTGTGCGCGCCGCGCCGACCGACACCCCATGGCGGCCAACCGCTTCGTGGTAGAACGCGGCGAACTCGTCGTGCTGTTCGTAGTGCAGCGGGTCGAACACTTCTACTTCGTTGTCGAGGTCGATGCGTAGCCCGAGCCTATCGATCTTGCGTTCCATGCTGCCGCGATGGCCTATGAGAATCGGCTTGGCGATGTTCTCATCGATTACCGCCTGCACGGCCATGAGTACGTCGTCGTTGTCGCCCTCGGCATAGACGATGCGCGCCGGCGACTTTTTCGCCACCTCGATCAGCGGCTGCATAAACAGCCCCGCCTGATTCACAAACTCATGCAGCGTCTGCTTGTAGGCCTCGAGATCTTGTATCGGCCGCGTGGCGACGCCGCTCTCCATCGCCGCCTTGACCACGGCGAGCGGAATATCTTCGATCAGACGCGGATCGAACGCTTTGGGAATGAGATACTCCGGGCCAAACCGCAGCTTCTCATCGGCGTAAGCCGCCGCTACCACATCCGATGTTTCTTTAGTTGCAAGGTCTGCTATCGCTCGCACCGCCGCCATCTTCATCTCTTCGTTGATCGTCGACGCACCACAGTCGAGCGCGCCGCGGAAGATGAAGGGGAAGCAGAGAACGTTGTTTACCTGATTAGGATAGTCCGAGCGACCCGTCGCAATGATCGCATCCGGTCGCGCGGCAATCGCCTCTTCGGGCATGATCTCGGGAATAGGATTAGACATCGCGAGGATGATCGGCTTGGGCCCCATCTTCTTAACGAGCTCGCCGTTCAATACGCCCGGACCCGATAGCCCCATGAAGAGGTCGGCGCCGTCGATCGCGTCTTCGATCGTACGGTCGCTAGTCTCGATCGCGTACTCTTCTTTCCACGGGTTCATGCCCTCTTTCCGACCGGCGTAGATAACACCGGTGCGATCGATCATGCGCACGTTCTGCTTTTGAAGGCCCATGCTCACCAGAAGATCGACACAGGCGATACTCGCGGCCCCGGCACCCGATACCACAAGCTTCACATCGGCGATGTCTTTCTCGACTATTCGCAGGCCGTTATAAATTGCAGCGGCTGCGACAATCGCCGTCCCGTGCTGATCGTCGTGAAAAACGGGGATTTTCATGCGCTCGCGCAGCTTGTTCTCGATCATAAAGCACTCGGGTGCCTTAATGTCCTCGAGGTTAATGCCGCCGAACGTGGGCTCGAGGCTTGCGATAATATCCACGAGTTTATCGACATCGGTTTCATCGATTTCGATATCGAATACGTCGATGTTCGCGAACTTCTTAAACAGAACCGCCTTGCCTTCCATAACCGGCTTAGAGGCCAACGGACCAATATCGCCAAGCCCGAGCACCGCCGTGCCGTTTGTGATAACCGCCACCAGATTGCCGCGTGAGGTGACCGACGCCACCTCTGTTGGATTCTCAACGATCAGCTCGCAGGCATGTGCGACGCCCGGCGAGTAGGCGAGCGACAAATCTCGCTTGTTCGCGAGGGGTTTCGTCGGCCGTATTTCGAGCTTACCGGGGAGTGGGTGGGTGTGATATCGCAGTGCGCTTTCTTTAAACGAATCGGTCATTAATGATTTACTTCTCTTAAGACTGGGGGGCGGGATTAGGTGCGCGAATTCTACCCTTGTCGCACTGCAATTGCTAATTCGCGGCGTAAATGAATGATCATTAAAGCGACGAAATAACCAACCTAAAGCCGATCGTTGGATTGCGCACGCTTGGATCGACTGCCCCACGCACTGCAGCGCGGACATTGTTGATTGAGTCCTGATAAGAGCCGCCCCTCATAACCCAGAGAGAATCGACGTCGAGCAACGCCTCGGCGCTCGAAGGAGCGAACGGATAATCGACCAGCGCACTCCGGGTTAACTCCCATGCGTTCCCCGCCATGTCTGATAACCCATAGCTGCAGGGCTCACAGCTGTGCGAGCCCACCGGCAGTAGCGCGGCGCCGCCAATATTCGCGAAGGCGTCGCTGGGCTGCATACCCCAAGGAAAGAGCCGCCCATCTGTGCCGCGTGCCGCTTTTTCCCACTCGGCTTCGTTCGGCAAGGTGACTTTCGCGCCCGCCTCAAGCGCCTCACGCAGGACGGTCGGCGTCGCCGCCGAGGTGCGCAGCTGCGCGTCGAGCCAGCGTGCATAGCTCAGCATTTGTGGCAGAGAAACGGATGTGACCGGCAGCGCCGGATCGAGGGCTGCGAACAACGCGGCGCTGGGGGAATCGGTGGCAGTGAGGTAGTTAGCAAACTGCGCATTGGTCACTTCGAAGCGACCAATGAAATATTCCGGCAGCTCGACCCTGCCCTGACGCTGCGTCGCCGACCAGCGCTCATTCTCATACGCCATCCGATCTCGCTGCGGGTTGCTGCCCATCGTGAACTCGCCGGCAGGGATAGCAACGAATCCCCACAGGGGATCTGCGGGCAGGGCAAAGTTTTCAACGACAGGCGACTGCGCGAGATCCGCACGGTCATCACGCTCTAGATGCGTGCTCTGATAACTCATAAACACGGCGGTGAACGCGACGAGGCTTAACATCGCCGTAATACCAACGGCGCGACCCGGCGCTTGATAGTCTAGGTTCTGTGCTAGGACCGCGTCTTCGGTTATTACTTCATCGCTTTGCCCACGCTTTTTCTTGCCCGATGCCATGTGGCGCTATTCTCCCGCCGCAGCGGAGCGCTCACACGCAAACGCCCAGTCGTGACTGCACGCGCGTGCATAGAGTTCTGGCGCAGGCGTGTCGATTAAGTTCTTGCCACCCTGGCGGAGCATGAGCCGCAGATCCAACTCCAGCGGCTCGGCGCGCAGCGCCGTTTGCTCCTGCAGCAAGTTGGCGCATCCCGCTTGAAACTTAAGCTCACAGGCGCGCGCGAAATAGCTGTAGGCGAGGTCGGCATCGCGCTCGACAATCAGCCCCTCGCGATAGTGGGCGCCCAGTTCGTTGCAGGCCCATGCGGCATTGTCGCCGCAGTAGGTCGACTCAACGCTTACGAGTCGCGCGCAGGCATTCGGCAACTGCGCCGAACAAGACTGCTGCCAGAACGGCACGCTATCGCCGGGGTGCTGTGCGTCGGTGCGGCCGAGCAGCGACATAAAGCCGAAGACAGAGATCCAAACGACCATGTGCGCGACGTTCGCGCGCCCACCCAACCAAGCGGGGTTCCATAAATTGAGCACGGCGTCGGATTTGATTCGGCGCACCAAACGATCGATACCAATCACGCTAAGATTCAGAAGCGGCACACACAGCAGTTTGTCGTAGAGCGTAGGCTCGCCGAGCCAGCCGAGAATTGTGTAGAGCGCGAATACGCCAATGCCGTAAAGCACGCCGAAGAGAGTTTTACCGAGCGGCGTGCGCGGTGAAGTCGACGGGTCGGTGATCAGCAGATGCAAGCCGAGAAACACCGCTGCCGGAATTTCCGAATCGAGAAAATAAGGCACGCCGGCGAGCGCAGCATACAGCGCGCTAAAGCCGAAGAGCGTAATCGCCGCAGCGCCCGACACCAGCGTGATCGAGAAAAAGTACATCACGATTAAGCCGACCGCGAACAAATAGGTATAGATTCCCGGCGCGAGCGTCAGGGTCGATGAAATCTCTGGCGCCCATGTTAAATCGGTAGTTCCGGTGGCAATGAGAATCAGTGAGAAAAAGCCGAGACTGAACGCCGACGGGTTGAAAATATGCACGCTGCGGCCGTCGCGCTTCCAACGCACAAACTCCTTGCCTAAAAAGCCGACGGCGATCATGACAAACTGCATGTAAAACCAGTCGTCGTGGAACCACAGAAAGAGGTTGGTGCTAAAAATGATTGGAATAGGCCCGAAGCCGAGCATGTAGCTGCGGCGTCGCGACCAGGCGAGCAGCATCCCGAAGGTGTAGGCAAACATCACCTGCCCTGCGAGCAGCCAGAAATGATCATAGACCGGTCGCCAATGATAGCCCCAGTATAAATAGACGCTAAACTGCACCATCGCCTGCACATAGTGCTGCGCGTAAATCGCACGGCTAAAGTCTTTGAGCGCAGGACGCCGGGCGAGGTGGATCAGCATGAATCCCTGCCATAGCAGAAGAACCGCCGACGCGCCCCAGAACGAGTACATGAGTGTCGAATTAGCCGCGATGCGCGGCGCAAAGGAGAGTAAGAAGATTGCGAGCGTGAGCGCCATCGGCAGCTTAAAACTGCCTACCACTTGAGAGAGGCGGAGCGCGGGGCGCGTGTCTATTTCGGTCGTATTCATTGCTTGTATCTCATCTGCTGCACTTAACGCTGCGCGGTCTCACCTAGCGCCAGCTAGCATAAACCATGGGGTATGCTGTGTTCAATTTGACGTGCCTTGCAAAGGCTTGAAATCTGCGCTGCACAGGCGTAATTTCAGGAGGCTGTGCCGTATTACCGTTCGACTCAACGCTCATTAAAGTAATAAAAACGAAGCGAATCCGAGAGGTATGTATGAAAAGCGACGTCGGTCACCCCACACGCCAGTCATTGACTAAAACACTACGATTGTCACAGACGCTTAGTTTCGCGGCGCTCGCCCTCACACTGACCAGCCCGCTCGCACAGGCACAGAACGCCGACGTGCCGCGAACCGAGCACGGACATCCCGATTTTCAGGGCTTTTACACCTTCAGAACTATCACACCGCTCAATCGTCCTCCCGAACTCGCCGATAAAGAGGTGTTAACACCTGAAGAGGCGGCCGAATGGGAAGCGTTTGAGAATAAGCGCCAAAACCGCGACCTGATTGTCGACAGCGTCGGCGGCGCCGGCTACCCGCCGGGTGTCATTTCCTATAACGAATTTTGGTATGAGCGCGGCAGCGAGACCATCGCAAGCCGGCGCACTTCGCTTATCTACGATCCACCCAATGGCCGCATTCCGGAGCTCAATGCCATCGGCAAACAGCGCCGCGCCGACTACAGCGACATGATATTCAACAGCGCAGGCCCCGAGGGCCGAACCACGGTCGATCGCTGCCTTACGGGCTTTGTCGGTGGCCCGCCCATGATTCCGGGCTCTTACAATAACAATATGCAGCTGGTGCAAACCAAAGACCACATCATGATTCTCAACGAAATGGTGCACTCGGCGCGCATTATTAAACTCAATGCCGAGCCTAGCGGCCTCCAGTCCAAGTGGGAGGGCGAGTCGGTGGGCCACTGGGAAGGCGACGTGCTCGTCGTCGAAACCAGCAATTTTTATCACGACTATAATCTCAGGGGCATGTCCGAAGAGGCGAGGATCATCGAGCGCTTCCGCTATGTCGAAGACGGATTGCTCGAGTATGACTTCACCGTAACCGATCCAAAAAGCTGGGACTCGTCGTGGTCCGCGCGCGTCCCGCTGCGCCGCTCCGCCGACCCCGTTTACGAATATGCCTGCCACGAAGGCAATCATGGCCTCATCGGCATTTTAGCCGGCTGGCGCCGCTACGAATCGATGGGCATGAATGGCGACGGCACGCCGCTGTCGGAGACCGCAGGTGCAATCGCCACCGATGAATAAAACAGTGTGTTAACTAGGAGTAAAAATGAAAACAAACACCTCGATGCCAATCCTTAAAGCGGCGCTTTTCGCCAGCTGTCTAACGCTTCCGGCGCTATCCCTCGCGCAGGCCGATATGCCGCCGGTTAATGATTTACCCAATCCCTATATGACTCAGGCCGGCTATTTCAAACTGCCCGCCGGACGCAACTGGGGGTCGAGCAGCACGGTCGATATCGATATCGACGGAGAAAGCGTTTGGATAGCCGAGCGCTGTGGCGGCAACATCAATGCCTGTGTCGACAACCCCGACACTAATTTGGTCATGCTGTTCGATAAAGACGGCACGCTGGTGCGCAGCTTCGGCGCCGGTTACATCACTTGGCCACACGGCATTCACGTAGACCACGACGGCAACGTGTGGATAGCCGACGGTCGCGACAATCAGGGCGGCGACAATCCACCAACCGAAGCCTATGGCCATCAGATCCATAAGTTTAGCCCAACCGGTGTTCACCTCATGGCGCTGGGTCAGAAAGCCGGCGGCCGCGATGACGAGTACTTCTATACCCCTAACGACATGCACGTCGCCCCTAACGGCGACATTTTTGTTGCCGAGGGACACTCCAACACCGCAGGCACGCCCGCTCGCATACTCAAATTCAACGCCGACGGCGAATTCCTCATGAGTTTTGGCGAAATGGGGTCCGACGACGGCCAGTTTATGCAGCCCCATGCACTAGCGATGGACTCAAAGGGAAGGCTTTTCGTGGGCGACCGCAGCAATAACCGCGTGCAGATTTTCGACCAAGAGGGCAACCACCTCGACACGTGGTATCAATTTGGGCGGCCGAGCGGCATCTACATCGACAAACACGACGTGCTTTATTCTGCAGACTCGGAGTCAGGCTCGGTTAACCCGGCGCACGGGGACTGGCTGCGCGGCATCCGTATTGGTAGCGCCATCACGGGCGAGGTCGAGTTTTTTATCCCTGATCCAGATCCCGATTGCCGCGGCACCTGCACGGCTGAGGGCGTTGTCGCCGACAAACACGGCAATATCTTCGGTGCCGAAGTGGGGCCAGTAGGTGGGGTGAAACGGTATACGCGAGGCGTGAATTAAGCACCCTCGATGAAAGTGTAAACAAGCGGCGGGGTTAATTCCCCGCCAATTGTTTCTGCCTTGCCTTTAGCTGAGAGAGTATCTGCATTATCTCCCTCATGGCAGGCACCTCGCCCGCTACTCGCTTCATATCGTCTTCGAGCTTTTCATACTCCGGCGCCACCAAACTCCTCGCGGCGAATCCGCCTTGAAAGTCCCGCAGGTCCTCCCCATCGGTGCGATTCTTATCCAGATTCACCTCGATATAGAACTTCGGCTCGCAGATCCGCACGGAGATATTCGAGCCCGTCGGCTTTTCTTTGCGGCACACAATGTCGAACGAGTCGTCGATATTGTGTTCATTGTAGATCGCGTACATCTGATCTTCGGCTTCTCGGATGTAGCTGGTCACCTCTGCTCGCGTCAGATCGGCGATTTGAATGACTTCGCCGTCTTCTTGGGCGTAAGCAACACTAGCGGCGGTCAGAGCTGCGGCTAGTGCTGCGATAAAGAGCGTCGATTTCACTGGTTTTCTCATGGCCAGTACTCCTCTTAAGTGCTCGTAAACAAAGTCCGTCCTTAACTGACGCTACTCCCCGACGCCCAGAATATCAACCTAGATCGCGTCGACTATCGCATTCAGCGTCGCGCTCGGACGCATGGCGGCCGCCGCCTTCGCTGCATCTGGCTTGTAGTAGCCGCCGATATCCATAGCAGAACCCTGCACGACGCTGAGCTCTTCGACAATCTTCGCTTCGTTGCTTTGCATCGCTTCGGCGACGCTTGCGAACTTTGCCTTAAGCTCTGCATCGCTGTCCTGCGCCGCGAGGGCCTTCGCCCAGTAGAGCGCGAGATAGAAATGGCTGCCGCGGTTGTCGAGCTCACCTACTCTACGCGAAGGTGATTTATTGGTGTCGAGGAATTCGCCCGTTGCTGCATCCAACGCATCGGCGAGCACCTGCGCGCGCGCATTGCTCGTAACGTTCGCTAGGTGTTCGAGCGACGCTGCGAGTGCCAAGAATTCACCGAGTGAATCCCAGCGCAGGTGATTCTCTTTTTCGAACTGCTGCACGTGCTTTGGCGCAGAGCCGCCGGCACCGGTTTCGAAAAGGCCGCCGCCCGCCATGAGGGGAACGATCGACAGCATCTTGGCGCTAGTACCTAGCTCGAGAATCGGGAACAAGTCGGTTAGGTAGTCGCGCAGCACATTACCGGTAACCGAGATGGTATCGAGGCCCTGCTGGATTCGCTTGAGCGAGAATGCAGTCGCGGCATTCGGCGCCATCGTGTGTATTTCGAGCCCTGCGGTGTCGTGATCGAGCAAATACTTCTCTACTTTCTTAATGAGCTCGCGGTCGTGGGCACGCGCCTCGTTGAGCCAGAACACTGCCGGCGTATCGGACAGGCGAGCGCGACTAACCGCGAGCTTGACCCAGTCTTGGATCGGCGCATCTTTGACCTGACACATGCGCCAGATGTCGCCCTCTTCGACGTCGTGGCTTAGAAGCACCGCGCCCGCTGCATCGATAACAGATACAGTGCCGGAGGCTGGGATCTCGAAGGTCTTGTCGTGCGAGCCGTACTCTTCGGCTTTCTGTGCCATGAGACCCACATTCGGCACACTGCCCATGGTCGACGGATCCAACGCACCGTTGGCCTTACAGAAGTCGATGACCTCTTGGTAAACGCCCGCATAGCAGCGATCTGGAATCACCGCCTTCATGTCTTTTAGGTTGCCGTCCGGTCCCCACATCTGCCCGGAGGTGCGCAGCGCGGCGGGCATTGAGGCGTCGATGATAATGTCACTTGGCACATGCAGATTCGTAATGCCGCGATCCGAGTCCACCATCGCCATCTCTGGGCGCGTGGCGTAACACGCGGCGAGATCGGCTTCGATCGCGGCACGCTCAGCCTCAGGTAGCGCCTTGATCTTAGCGTAGACATCACCGATGCCGTTGTTGACGTCGACCCCTAATTTGTCAAACGTTGCGCCGTGCTTAGCAAACGCGTCGGCGTAAAAAACGGTGACCGCATGGCCGAATATGATGGGGTCTGAGACCTTCATCATTGTTGCCTTCATGTGCAGCGAGAACAGCACATCCTTAGCGCGCGCGTCGTCGATCTGCTCGGCGAGAAACGCGCGCAGGGCGCTCTTGCTCATTACCGATGAGTCGATGATCTCGCCTGCCTGCAGCGCGATACCCGCTTTGAGCACCGTTTCGTTACCCGCTGCATCTTTATGCACAATAGACACGCTCGTTGCCGCAGGCACAGTTGTCGCCTGCTCCGAACCATAGAAGTCGCCATGGGTCATCGAGGCTACGTGCGACTTGCTGTCTTCGCTCCACGCGCCCATCGAATGCGGATGCTTACGCGCATAGGCCTTTACCGATGCAGGCGCGCGGCGATCCGAGTTGCCCTCGCGCAGCACGGGGTTTACGGCGCTGCCCTTGACGCGGTCATAGCGCGCTTTGATGTCCCTTTCCTGCTCGGTCTTCGGCTCCTCGGGATACTCCGGCAACGCATAGCCCTTTGCCCTAAGCTCAGCGATTGTCGCCTGAATCTGAGGCAGTGAGGCCGAGATATTAGGCAGCTTAATGATATTGGCGAGGGGATCTTGGGTCAGCTCGCCCAGCTCGGCGAGCGCGTCGGCTTGCTGCTGTTCGGGTTTGAGGAATTCGGTGAAGTTGGCGATGAGTCGACCGGCAAGAGAGATGTCGCGGGTCTCAACCTCGACGTCGGCTGCCTTAGTAAAGGCGCTGACGATTGGCAGAAACGAATAGGTCGCGAGGGCAGGTGCCTCGTCAGTCTCGGTGTAGATAATTGTGGGCTTCTGCTCTGACATCTCTTTTCCTTTTAATTTCAGGGTAAACCGGCGGTTAGGTAATCAACCGCGCATTATAGCAGCGCCCAACTGGCAGTCATAGGTCTGGCATCAGCTCAAAGGGGACCCCCGCCATAACCCATGTCATAATAGCGAAATCAAATCACACAGTTTAGGAATCACCATGTTACTGACCACCGCAATCGAAGGATTTACGCTGCGCGCAGCAACAAAAAAGGACACAGCGACGATTCTAGGATTCATCAAAGAGCTCGCCGAGTACGAGAAGCTCGCCCACGAAGTAGTGGCGACCGAGGCAACACTCCACGAGACGCTGTTCGGCGACACGCCCTATGCGCACGTCATCATGGCAGAACTCGACGGCACCGCAGTGGGCTATGCGCTCTACTTCCACAATTTCTCGACCTTTACCGGCCGACCCGGTATTTACCTCGAAGACATCTACGTGCAGCCTGCGCACCGTGGTCAGGGGTTCGGTAAACTCCTTCTCGCGTATCTGGCGCGCAAAGCAGTCGACATGCACTGCACGCGTGTCGAATGGTCTGTTTTAGACTGGAACCAACCGGCGATCGACTTTTACCGCTCGATAGGCGCACGGCCGATGGACGGCTGGACGGTGCAGCGACTCGACGGCGAGCGCCTAGCGGGCTTTGCCAAAGAATTTAAGTAGGAAACCAGTAATGACCAATACCGTCTTCGTTAACGGCAGCTATGTGCCCAAGCAAGAAGCAACAATCTCTGTGTTCGACCGCGGGTTCATTTTCGGCGACGGCGTTTACGAAGTCGTGCCGGTTATCGCCGGAAAAATGGTCGACAAGGCCTATTTCATCGAGCGCCTCGCGCGTAGCCTTGGCGAACTCGAAATCGAATGGCCGTGCAGCCGCGACGACGTGCTCGCCATGTTGAATGAGTTGATCACGCGCAACGCGTTGATCGAAGGCATGGTGTATCTGCAGATCACGCGCGGCATCGCCGATCGCGACTTTGCCTTTCCCGCAGACATCACCTCGTCGATTGTCGCCTTCTCGAGCGAGCTAACGCTCATCGACAATCCTGCGGCGCGCACCGGCATTCCGGTGATGACGACGCCGGATCTGCGCTGGAAACGTCGCGACATCAAATCGGTCAACCTCTTAGGTCAGGTGCTAGCCAAGCAGAGTGCGGTGACGCGCGGTGGCAAAGAAGGTTGGATGATCGAAGACGGGGTGATCACCGAGGGCGTTTCGTCGAGTGCCTACATTGTCAAAGACCAGGTGATTATCACGCGCCCCTTGAGCAACGAAATACTCCCCGGCATTCGCCGCCGCACGCTGCTTGAGCTTTGCGAAAAAGAGGGCATCACGCTCGAACAGCGGCTGTTCACGCTCGACGAGGCGCTCGCCGCCGACGAGGCGTTCATCAGCAGCGCAACCACGATTGTACTGCCGGTGGTGAGCATCGATGGCAGCACAATCGGCACCGGCGAACCCGGCCCGATCACGCAAAAACTGCGCTCACTTTATCTCGCAAGGCTTAAGGCCGAGGCTGGGGAAACGCAATAACGCCGGCAATATCGTCGATGCCTAGCGCCGCCATCACGAGCCGGTCAACGCCGAGGGCAACGCCTGAACACTCGGGCATTCCCGCGGCGAGCGCGGCGAGCAGCGCCTCATCAATCGGCACCTGATCGAACCCCCTGCGCGCACGTTCGGCTATATCTGCATCGAAACGCGCGCGCTGCTCGGCTTCGTCTAACAGCTCGAAGTAACCGTTAGCCACCTCCATGCCGCCTAAAAATAATTCGAAGCGTCGCGCCACTGGCTGCCCAGTCTCATCGTCCTCGACGCGCGCAAGCGCCGCCTGCTCAACCGGATAGTCAAAAATAAAACAGGCATCTGGCAGTGTGGGTTCGATACAGTGACTGAGCAGCAGCTGCAAATAGTCGGTGCGCGAAAGATCGGCGGCAACGAGATCAAGTGTTTGCTCGGCGAGGGCGGCGAGTTCATCGAGGCTTACGCGGTGGGGATCGATTGCAAAGTGAGTCTCGAAAAGCGCTCTATAGCTCAGGCGCTCAATTTTTACGGCCGCGGTTCGCTGCGAGTCGGCGGCAGCGAACACCGCCTGCACCAACGCCTCGACCTCGTCCATTAGCTGTTCGAGCTTCATGCCAACGCGGTACCACTCGCACAGCGTAAATTCGTGATTGTGCCGTTTGCTCGGCGCCTCCCGACGAAAGACTTTCCCGAGCTGATAAATCGACCCACAGCCGGCCGCGAGCAGGCGCTTGAGCGCGAACTCGGGCGAGGTCTGCAAGAAAGAGGCGGCGCTGTCGACGCGGTAGGAATCGATATAAATATCGGTCGCGGTGGTCGGCATGAGGATTGGCGTGTCGACTTCTAACACGCCGCGCTGGGCAAAAAACTCGCGCACTACAGCGAGCAAGACTGCTCGCTGCTGCAACGTCTCGAGGGCTGCGCTCGGCCGCCAGTCGCTCGTCACGGAGGGTTACTTAGTCACTCGGTTTTGGTATTCATTGGTGCGCGTGTCGACACGAAGCACATCGCCGATGGTCACGAACAAAGGCACTTTAACCACGGCGCCGGAGCTTAGTGTCGCAGGCTTAGTGCCGCCCTGCGCCGTGTCCCCTTTTAGGCCCGGGTCGGTGTCGACCACCTCAAGCTCGACGAAGTTTTGTGGCGTCACCGAAATGGGTGCCTCGTTCCACAGAACAATCGTGTAGATGTCTTCTTCTTTTAGCCAAATTTTCGCCTCGGTGATCGCGGCCTCATCGGCGGCGATTTGCTCGAAGCTGCCGTCGGTTTTCATGAAATGCCAAAATTCACCGTCGGTGTAGAGATACTGCATTTCGGTTTCCATGACATCGGCGCCCTCGAGGGATTCGCCCGACTTGTAAGTGCGCTCCCACACTCGGCCGTTCTTGAGGTTACGCATTCTGACGCGATTGAATGCCTGCCCTTTACCCGGCTTAACGACCTCGTTCTCGAGGATAGAGCAAGGCTCGCCATCGATTAAGACCTTAAGCCCGCTCTTAAATTCGTTAGTAGAAAAAGTCGCCATGGTGTCTCCGTGTGAATGATCTCAGTGTTATGATCGCTAAATGCCAACGCCTAGTTTAACAATAATTGGGTCGGATGTGCCGCCGTCGTGGCAGCAGATGTTATCCGATCTGATCACCGATCCCCAAGAGCTGCTTGCGCTTTTGCGCCTCGATGCCCGCGATAAACCGTTAGGCCTGCGCGCGATAGAGCAGTTCCCCTTAAAGGTTCCACGCTGGTTTGTCTCGCGCATCGAGCCGGGCACTTGGCACGACCCTATTTTGCGTCAGCTCTGGCCCTCGGCGGAAGAGCAGATTGATGCGCCCGATTACGTTGTCGACCCGCTCGAGGAATCTCGATTTAATCCAGTATCCGGTCTGCTCCACAAATACACGAGCCGCGTGCTGCTCACTGCGGCGCCCCACTGCGCGGTTCACTGCCGTTACTGCTTCCGCCGCCACTTCGACTACGCAGGCAATGCACCGAGCCGCAGCGACTGGCAGGCCGCGTTCGCCCACATCGCCGCCGATGCGAGGATCGAAGAGGTGTTGCTGAGCGGCGGCGACCCGCTGGCGCTTTCGAATCGCCAGTTCGGCTGGCTGCTCGAGCAGCTCGAGGCGATTCCCCACGTCAATACGGTGCGCATTCACACTCGCATGACGATTGTCTTACCGCAGCGCATCGACGTCGAGCTTGCCGCGATGCTCGCAGCCTCGCGCCTGAAAACTGTATTAGTGTCGCACGCGAATCACGCACGTGAGCTGAGCGAAGAGAGTCACGCTGCTTTTAGGCTGTTAGCGTCAAATGGCGTCACGCTGTTCAATCAATCGGTGGTTTTAGCCGGGGTTAATGACAGCAGCGACTCGCTTATCGCGTTGAGCAAAGCGCTGTTCGCACAAGGAGTCCTGCCGTATTACCTCCACCTGCCCGACGCCGTCGCCGGCACCGCGCACTTCGACGTGCCTATTATCCGCGCGCAGGCGCTGGTTGCTGAGATGCAAGCACAGCTGCCGGGCTATCTCGTCCCGCGGTTAGTGCGCGAAGAGCCGGGCAATGACTCGAAAACGCGCTACGCCTAGCCAAACCCTTGCAGAATTCGCCACCGCGGCCGACAGCTTAGATGCCCCTAGTCTCCACACTAAAAACCCAGCGCAGTGAGCGAATACCGTGAGTGAAACCGACGCATTAGACAACGACTACGACCTGACCGAGCAGCAAAAGCGTGGCGAAAAAGTCGGCTCAAGTTTCACGCTCGCGGTCTGCCTGCTGCTCATACTCGGCATGTGCGCATTTTGGCTTGTGAGCAACTACAACACGCAGAACATGCTGCGTCAGCAGGCGGATCAACTCGGTATCACGGTTGCCGAGCAGACCGCGCTGCAGATGACCGAGTTCGTTCTCGCTAACGACCGCATTAGCATGAACGTGGTGTTGGGCGAGCTGATTCGTGGCACATCGATCGCCGAGCTCGCTGTCGTCAACATCGACGGCCAAGTGATCGCGATTGCGACGCAGACCCTGCCCGCCCCAGAGGCGTTCATCCCCCTGCCTATCGCGCTCAGCCGCGAGCGCGCCGAATACGAGGTGCCGATAAGCCTGCAGGGTGCAACGGCGGGGTCGGTGCGCCTCGTACTCGATCTCAGCCCGATCGAGGTTGCGACCATCAATAACCTGCTCATGGTCGTAGGCATCGCACTCGTGCTCACCCTTATGGCGATTGTGCTGACCACGACTTATTTTAGCTATCTGGTCAGCTTCCCGATTAGTCTGCTTGCGCAGTCGCTTGCCGACATCCGCAATGGCGAAATCGAGCCCTGCATCGAGCCAGAAGGCGACGACGAGGTCGCGCGTGCGATTCGGCAGTACAACCAAACCGCTGAGTTTCTCGCCCAGAACACCTTCCTCAATCGCTTCTCGCAGGCGCTTCCCGAGTTTGAGCCCGACCGCTATACCGAGCCCGGCAGACAGGGGGTCGCGGTGCTGTGCATTAAGATGTCGAACTTCACCTACTTGGGGTCGACACTCGACGAAGATCTGTTTATCAACCTGCGCAACAAGTATTATTTTTTCGCGGGCAAGGTTAGTGAAATGTATAACGGTGTAGTTAATTCGTGCACTGAGGAAGAAGTGATCATTCACTTCGGTGAGTCGCAGCTAGAGGAAGAACAGGCGTTTTACGCGATTTGTGCAGGGCAGCTATTCCTTAGGCTTATCGAAGAAATCAATCAGCCCTCGCTTCCCGCGCTTGCAGAGATCGAGGACGACGAAGACTCGCTGCACTGGAAACCCGCGGCGCAGCTCGAGCGTGAGCGCAAGCTCGCGCAGGAACAGCACGAGCGCATGGCGGCCGCCATTGGCCAGCTGGGGGCGAAGTTTACGCTCGCTGCCCACAGCGGTTCGATGCTGCGTGGCATTTACTCGCCTATTACCCACGCCACCAATTCACTCAGCGGTGTGACACTCGATCAGGCGCGGGCGCTCTGCAACGAGTCCCCCGATAACGCCCTTCTCATAAGCGAGCCTTGTTACGAAGCGGCGGGAGACGGTCTGCGGCTAGACGCTCACGCCTACCTCGACGTCGACTCTAGCCCCTTCGATTTCGAGGCCTATTTGAGCCTCGAGCCGTTGTCGGATTACCGGCTCCTGCTAGACCGCCAGGCGCATCAGCTAATCGCGCTGTGGTCGCAGGAGCCTCTCGCGAACTAGCCCTCGGTGTCGCCGGACTTGGCGGCCTTGGGTACCACCTCTATCGAATCGACATTCTGGAAGCCGCGCGGCAGCTTGTTGCCGCGGCGACCGCGTTCGCCGGCGTAGTGCTCGAGGTCGGCGGGCCTTAGGTTGTGGTGGCGTTTGCCTGCATGGATCGTGATCGAGTCCTGCGCACCCAGAACCGCAATGGCCACGACGAACTCGACCCGCTCGGCGACGCGCGCAGGCGGAATGCCGAGGATCTTATTGCCCTTGCCCTTAGCGAGCCGCGGCAATTCCCGCAATGGGAACATGAGCATGCGGCCTTCGTTGCTGATCGCAACGATGAGGTCTTCGTCGTAGTTCGCAACCTCGAGGGGCGGCATCACCAGCCCTCCCTTTGACGGCTTTAGCACCGCCTTGCCCGCTTTGTTCTTGCTGACAAGGTCGCCCAGCTTGCCGACGAAGCCATAGCCGCCGTCGCTCGCCAGCAGCACGTCTTTATTATCGTCCCCGATCAATACGCCTTCGAAGGTCGCACCTGAGGGCGGATTCACCTTGCCTGACAAGGGCTCGCCCTGCCCGCGTGCCGAGGGCAGCGAGTGTGCGGCAAGTGAATAGGTTCGCCCGGTCGAGTCGAGGAAGATAGCAAACTGGCTGCTCTTACCTTTCGCCGCCTGCTTGAACCTGTCGCCGGATTTGTACTGCAGACCCGCAGCGTCGACCTCGTGGCCCTTCGCGGCGCGGACCCAGCCACGTTCGGATAGCACGACGGTTACCGGCTCAGCCGAGACTAGCTCTGTTGCGAGGAAAGCCTTCGCCTCGCCGCGTTCGACGAGCGGCGTACGGCGGTCGTCGCCGTATTTGTCGGCGTCGGCCTGAATCTCTTTTTTGATAAAGGTTTTGAGGCGCGTGTCCGAACCCAAGAGACGTTCGATGGTATCGCGCTCGGCGGCAAGCTCGCTTTGCTCTCCGGTAATCTTGATCTCTTCGAGTTTAGCTAACTGACGAAGCTTGAGCTCGAGTATCGCTTCGGCCTGTCGCTCGCTTATGTTAAATGCCGCGATGAGGGCAGGCTTAGGCTTGTCCTCTGTGCGCACGATCCTAATAACCTCGTCGATGTTGAGATAGGCGACGAGTAAGCCTTCGAGGATATGGAGGCGGTCGATGATTTTGTCGAGACGGAACTGCAGGCGTCGGCGCACGGTCGCCGTGCGGAACTGCAGCCATTCGACCAAAAGCGATCGCAGATCTTTGACCTGCGGGCGCTTATTGATGCCGATCATATTGAAGTTAACGCGGTAGTTCTTCTCGAGATCGGTCGTCGAGAACAGGTGCAGCATAACTGCGTCAACATCGACGCGATTCGATTTGGGCACAATCACGATGCGGGTCGGATTTTCGTGGTCCGATTCGTCGCGGAGATCGACGATCATCGGCAGCTTTTTCTTTTGCATCTGCGCGGCGATCTGCTCGAGCACCTTAGCACCGGATACCTGGAAAGGCAGCGCGGTAACAACAATCTCGTCGCCTTCGGTGACATACACCGCGCGTGCTTTGAGCGAGCCGCGACCGCTACGATACATTGCCTCGATTTCGCTCTTGGGCGTAATCAGCTCCGCCTCGGTAGGATAGTCGGGGCCCTGAATAATTTCGCAAAGGTCTTCGAGCGTCGCTTTGGGTCGCTCGAGCAGGTGAATGGCAGCGTTGGCGACCTCGCGAAGATTATGCGGCGGGATATCGGTTGCCATGCCGACCGCAATGCCGCTGCCGCCGTTGAGGAGAACATTCGGCAGACGCGCAGGCAGCATCTCGGGCTCGTCCATTGTGCCGTCGAAATTAGGTTTCCAGTCAACCGTGCCCTGCCCGAGTTCGCCGAGTAATACATCGGCGTAGCCCTGAAGGCGCGATTCGGTGTAGCGCATCGCGGCGAACGACTTAGGATCGTCCGGCGACCCCCAGTTGCCCTGCCCGTCGACCAGGGGATACCGGTAGCTAAACGGCTGCGCCATCAATACCATCGCCTCGTAGCAGGCAGAATCGCCGTGAGGGTGGAACTTACCGATCACGTCGCCGATCGTGCGCGCCGACTTCTTGAACTTCGCCGAAGCTTTAAGGCCAAGCTCCGACATCGCATAGATAATGCGACGCTGCACCGGCTTAAGCCCGTCTCCCAAATTGGGAAGCGCGCGGTCATTAATGACATACATCGAGTAATTCAGGTACGCGCTTTGCGTGTAGCTCTTAAGCGGAATCTGCTCGATGCCTTCGTCGTTGATAATAATCTCTTCGTTCATTCGGTTTCTCTGATGTTGTCTTTAGTCGCCGGCTCAGGAACTGGCAAGATCAGCCGCATCGCCGCTCGTCTCCAGCCACGATTTGCGATCGGCAGCACGATTTTTAGCGAGAAGCATGTCCATTGCCTCGAAGGTGCCGTTCTTATCGGTCTTGCTGGCGTCGTCTTCGAGTGTGAGCTGCACAAGACGACGGGTGTCTCGTGCCATTGTGGTCTCACGCAGCTGTAATGGGTTCATCTCGCCCAGACCCTTGAAGCGCTGCACGTTGACTTTGCCGCTGGGCTTTTCGGCCTGAAGACGGTCGAGGATCGAGTTTTTCTCATTCTCATCTAGGGCGTAATAGACTTCCTTGCCCATATCGATGCGGAACAGCGGGGGCATCGCCACATACACGTGGCCGGCTTCGACAACGGGGCGGAAATGCTGCACGAACAGCGCGCAAAGAAGCGTCGCAATGTGCAGCCCGTCGGAATCGGCGTCGGCTAGTATGCAGATTTTGCCGTAGCGCAGGCCGCTTATGTCGCTGCTGGCGGGATCGACGCCGAGCGCGACAGCAATATCGTGCACCGCCTGCGAGGCTAAAATTTCGCTAGAGTCGACTTCCCAGGTGTTAAGGATCTTTCCGCGCAGCGGCATGATCGCCTGAAATTCGCGGTCGCGCGCCTGTTTTGCCGAGCCGCCCGCCGAGTCACCCTCAACCAAAAACAGCTCACCCGCCATCACATCTTGAGTCGAGCAATCGGCGAGCTTGCCGGGCAGAGCTGGGCCGGAGGTGATTTTCTTGCGCGCGACTTTCTTGCTTGCCTTGAGGCGACTCTGGGCGTTGCTGATACACAGCTCGGCGATCGCCTCGGCTTCGCTTGTGTGCTGATTGAGCCACAGGCTAAAGGCATCCTTAACGACGCCCGCGACGAATCCGGCAGTCTGCCGCGACGACAGGCGCTCTTTGGTCTGGCCGCTAAATTGGGGATCGAGGATTTTAGAGGACAGCACGAAACAACAGCGCTCCCAGATGTCATCGGGCGTGAGTTTGATGCCTCGCGGGAGCAGGCTGCGGAACTCGCAAAACTCTCGTAGCGCCTCGAGCAAGCCAGTGCGTAGGCCCGCCACGTGGGTGCCGCCCTGCGCGGTAGGGATGAGATTCACATAGCTTTCGGCCATGATCTCGCCGCCCTCGGGGAGCCACTGCACCGCCCAGTCGACGCCCTCGCCGTTTTGGCTCACCGAACCCGAAAAGGGCTCGGCTGGCAGGGTCTCGTAGTCGCCGGTGGCCTGGCGCAGATAGTCGATAAGGCCATCTTCGAAACACCATTCTTCGCTCTGCGCTTTGTCTTCTGACACTGTGTTGTCAACAAACTTGACGAGTAGCCCAGAGCACAGCACCGCTTTTGCCCGCAGCACATGTTTCAGGCGCGGAATAGACACCCGCGGGGAGTCGAAATACTTACCGTCTGGCAGAAACTTCACCGTAGTGCCGGTATTGCGCTTGCCCACCGTGTCGATCTGCGTGAGCTCGGTCGCCTTATAGCCGTCGGCAAAGCGCATCGAATACACATTGCCGTCGCGGCGGACAATAACCTCGAGGTGTTTTGACAAGGCGTTGACCACCGACACTCCAACGCCATGCAGGCCGCCGGAATACTGGTAGTTGCTGTTAGAGAACTTACCGCCGGCGTGGAGTTTAGTGAGGATAAGCTCGACGCCGCTTACGCCTTCTTCTTTGTGGATATCGACTGGCATGCCGCGGCCGTCGTCTTCGACCTCGACCGAGCCGTCTTTGTTGAGTGTCAGTGTGAGGGTTTTCGCGTGTCCGGCAAGCGCCTCGTCGACACTGTTGTCGATGACCTCTTGCACCATATGGTTGGGGCGCGTGGTGTCGGTATACATGCCGGGACGTTTGCGCACGGGGTCGAGTCCGGAGAGGACTTCGATCGCGTCGGCGTTATAGGTGTTGCTCATGCAGTTTTCTCTGGTGTTCGGGCAGGATAGTATTCTATCGCGCTTTGGACGCAGTTCTTGATAGCAAAAACGCGAAGAGTTGGGGTAGTTCGTCGTCGAAGCCTTGGTAACTGTGATCGCCGCCCGCGTGGATCTTCAGGCGCGACTCGGCGTATTTAGTCGCCGCTTCTCTATAGTCTAGCGTCTCGTCGCCCGTTTGCAGCATCACTAAAAAATTCTCGGGCGCAGCCAGCTCCTTCACCTCGATATCGAGCAGCTCCTGCATCTGCGCCTCAGTCACCTCATGCACCGCGCCGGTATGGTAATTACGCTGCTCGCCTAAATAGTCACGCAGCAGTAAATAGGGTCGCACCGCAGGATTAATTAGCGCCGCACGCAGCCCGTAGTGATTCGCCAAATAGGTCGCGTAATAACCGCCGAGCGAGCTGCCTATCAGCACGGCGCTGCCGGTGCGCGCGATGCCCGCCTCGAGCCGCTCGCGCAGCGCGGCGATGGTCGCAGCCGGGCCTTCGGTGAGCGCGGGAATGTCTATCTCGATGCCTTGCTGCTGACAGTAAGTAAGTGCTTGCTTCGCTTTAGCAGACTGTGGCGAGCTAAGAAAGCCGTGCAGGTAAAGCACATACGGGGTCTTAACAGATGCGGCGTTAGTCGGCGCAAACGTGCCTGCCGGCACCCGCTCCACGCCGGTTTCGACTGTGCCATCGGGATGCAGGTGGAGCCACCTGAACCCCGGCTGGCAGGTCGCGGGCTTCGTATCGATTTCAAAGTCAGCCGCCTGCGGGGCAAACTGCGCGCAGGTAGCGGGCGTGCCGAATACGCGCACATGACCGACCACGCGCTCGAAGTCGTGGTGAATATGCCCGTGAATCAGCGCACGTGCACTCGGGTGTCTGTTGAGCATGTCGAGAAGCTCGCTACCGTTGCTGAGGTCGATCGTGTCCATCCATTTCGCGCCCGTACGCAGCGGATTATGATGAACACAGAGAAGTACATACTCATTCACGGCGTCGGCTGCGGCGAGCTGAGCCTCGAGACGCCGAAGGCTCTCGGCATCAATCGCGCCCTGCTCTGCCCCCAACACCTGCGAGTCGAGCAATATAACGTGCCACGTGCCCAGCCTTAGCGGATGCGTTTGGTCGTCTGCGCACTGCTGCATCATCAAAGCATCGTCATGGTTGCCGGGAAGCCAGCGCAGTGGAATATTCGGGCGCGACACGAGCTCGCGAAAGCGTCGGTACGAAGCCTCGCTGCCGTCTTGCGAGAGATCGCCGGTCGCGATAATGGCGTCGGGCGCAGCAAATGACTCCGCGAGCGCTGCGACGGCCTTCAGAGAATCGGTGGTGTTAATTCCGCGCATGCACGCGGCGGGGTCGGCGCTGAGATGCGAGTCAGTAAACTGAAAAATGGTGTAGGTGCGCGGTGTGGCCATTAGGCAGGCGTCGTTGTATCGCCAACCCAGACAGTCTCGGCGCTCTGGCCAACGGTGAGACAATGCGAGAGCCATTCACCCAAAAACTGATTAACCTGCCCCTTTTCATCGGGCTGATACATCTTGGCATTGGGCTGTGGATAGCGTACCTGCAGATTTTTATGTCCTTGGTAGGACACAACCTCAGCCGTGCTCGCGTCGTGATACACGCGGATGAGCATCGAAGGATTCGTCATCCACTTGCGCAGCACCGGCCGCTGCACGATTTCGAGCGTGGTGGTGTATTTAAAAGCCTCGAGCACCGTGATCTCGACAGTCACCGGCTCCGTGGCGAGGTCGGCGAGCGTGAACACAGTGCGCATGCCCTCGAGCGACTTTTCGGGTTGGACCGCCCTATCTAGCCCAAGACTGGCGAAATCACGCTGCCGATGCGCCGCGAGCACAGGCATAAGCCGCAGCAGACGAATGTAATTCGCATCACACTCCGCCATCTGCTTAATGAGGTCTATGCTGTAACGGTTTTTCGGCATCTCACTTCCAAGAATCTTC
>JALRKV010000019.1 GCA_023254735.1 Pseudomonadales bacterium
TGGCTAGAACTCCCACTTTGAACGAGTAGGACAACAGTTGTTATGCTAACGCCCAAAATCACGCTACGGCTCATTACTGCTGCGCTCAGCGCGCCCCTGTTGCTAGCCGGCAACGCACTCGGACAAGAGGCAGCAGCCGAGCAGAGCGTCGAGGAAATCATCGTGATTGGCGTTGTACCTGGCGGCGCTGGCATAGATCGAAACAAACTCCCCTATCCCGTGCAGACCGCTGACGCGGCCGCGATACAGCAGGCCGACAACGCAAGCCTAGCGGACTTTCTTCGCCGCGGCTTCGGCAGCGTGTCGCTTAACGACGCGCAGAATAATCCGCTGCAGCCAGACTTACAGTATCGCGGCTTCACCGCCTCGCCACTGTTGGGCCTAGCGCAGGGGCTGAGCGTCTATCAGAACGGCGCGCGCATCAACGAGCCGCTCGGCGACTCGGTTAACTGGGATCTTATGCCCCAGTCGGCTATCGCAGGCGTCACGCTGACCGGCGGCACGAACCCCCTCTTTGGCCTCAACAGCCTCGGCGGATCGCTGGGTATTCGCATGAAAAATGGCTTCGATTTCGAAGGCTCTCAGCTTGGCGTGCGCGCAGGCTCGTTCGGTCGCACGACCGCATTCCTCGAGACCGGCGGCAATAGCTACGACGGCACCGAAGGATTTGCTTATTACCTCAACATCGAGTCATTTGATGAAGACGGCTGGCGCGACCAGTCGGCGTCCGAAGCGCTCAACGCGTATGCGAGCGTCGGTTGGCGCGGCGAGCGCGGGTCGATTAATGCCGATCTGCAGAGTGGGGATTCTAACCTACGCGGCAACGGCGCGGCGCCCGTCGAGCTTCTTGCTCTGGACCGCGCCGACGTGTTTACCGCGCCTGATATTACCGAAAACGATCTGCTGATGGCGGCCGTAGACTTCGCATTCGAACTCGGTAATGAGCAAACCTTTAGCGGCAATCTCTTTAACCGCCGCAACACCACCGATGCATTTAACGGCGACGGCTCAGAATTCGGCGTGTGCAGCTTCGGCGGCATCCCAACGCTCATCGAAGAGCTTGAGGACGACGATCTGGAAGAGCTCGGACTCGATGATGACGATCTCTGCGACGATCAGTTTGCTAGCGCCGATGCCCTCGAGGACTATCTCAATAGCCTGGGTTCTGATGACGAGTTTAATCTCGAAGATTTCACCGACGATCTCTCCGGCACCGGGAGACTCAGCGACGAGGCGATCAATAATATAAGCCGGAGGACACAGCGCAGCAGCGGCATCGATCTGCAGTGGCGCAACAACGCAGCGCTCGCGGGATTAGAGAATCAGCTCATCATTGGCGCGGCTTACTACCGCGGCTTATCGAGCTTCGACTCGGTGCTCGAGCTGTCCGAGTTAGACCCCATTACGCGAGTGACCACGGGGCTCGGCACGGGTACGTTCGTCGATGCGGAAGCGACGTCGGTAGAGACCGCGACGCGCTCGACTAGTCTCTACGTGACGAACACGACCCAGCTCACAGACACGCTCGCCCTCACTCTATCAGCGCGCGCAAACGACACCGATGTTCGCCTACAGGACCGCAGCGGCGTGCGCCCTGAGCTCAACGGCGAGCATCGGTTCCTGCGGGTCAATCCGGCGGCGGGTCTCACGTGGCAGGCAACTGCAGAGACAGCGCTCTATGCGTCTTACAGCGAATCTTCGCGCGCGCCGACACCGATCGAGCTCGCCTGTAACGAAGGTGTATTCGAGGTCGCTCAGCGCTTCGCCATAGAGCGCGGTGAAGACCCCGACGACATCGACTTCGAATGCCGCCTGCCGAACGCATTTCTCGCCGATCCACCGCTGGAGCAGGTCGTCGCTAAAAATATCGAACTCGGCGCGCGCGGCACACTTGCATTGCCCCTCGCGGCTCTTGGCTCCTTGCGCTACGAGGTCGGCTTATTTAATACAACAAACCGCGACGATATTCTTTTCCAAACCACCGGCCGCTCGACCGGCCTCTTTGCCAATGTCGATAAGACCCGACGCCGCGGCTTCGAAGGTAAAATTCTGGGTAACCAAGGAGCATTGAGCTGGATGGTTGCCTACAGTCATATCGAGGCAATGTTCGAGGCCGACTTTAACGCACTGAGTCCGAACCATGACTTCGCCGATGGCGAGGGAGAAATCTCGATTTCTAAGGGGGATAGCATACCCGGCATTCCAGAACAGCAATTCAAACTCGTCGCCGACTACCCTCTCACCTCTCGCTGGCAGCTAGGGGTAGACCTGCTCGCTAACAGCGGTCAGGTACTGCGAGGAGACGAATCAAACCAGCTCGCGCGCACTGCCGGCTATGCCGTCGTGAACCTGCGCACTCGTTACTCTTACAGCGATACCGTGGAGCTTTATGCGCGAGTGGACAATCTCCTAGACCGAGACTACGAAACGTTTGGCTTGCTTGGAGAGGAACCGGGCGAGATCGACGTGCCGCTAATAGCTGACATGACGATCCCAAGGTTCTTGGGTGCAGGTCAGCCGCGCGCTGCGTTTGTCGGGCTCAGGGTGCGGTTCTAGGGTTTGGTCTAGGCTTAGGTTTTGGGTTTAGGTTCTGGGGTTAGCTCTTAAGCCTAGCGATCGCGAAGAAACTCCACCGCGCGATCGGGGAAATCGGTGAAGGCACCATCGATTCCCGCTTCGAAAAAAAACGCCTCGAGCATTGCTTCGAAACTGCCTGCCCACTCAGGCACCTGACCCTCGTCCGATCTGAAGGTATACGGATGCACCTGCATGCCGTTGGCATGTGCAAGCTTAACGAGATTGCTTATTTTAAGATTGCCCGGCGTAGAGTCCGGCGCAATAAGAAGACTTTTATCCGGACCGAATCCGTCGGCGTAACGTGCTACTTCCTGCATGCCGCTGTCGTTAAACATCCACTGATACTCAGCGTCGTCGCCAACGAGCATCACCAGCTTTAGGTCGATACCGGCTTCGGGCAGAATCTCGTCGCGTAGGCGCTTGACCTCTTCCCAACTGAAGGTTTGCAAGAAAACTTTCTGCTCCTTGCTCGCATAGCCGTAGGCCTTAAGCTCGGCAACTACTGCACGGCCAAGGTCCTTTCCCTCGGCCAAATGGAATTCGGGCGATTTTATTTCGGGATAGATACCAATGTCGCGGCCGGTGGACTTGTTCAGTCCCTGAATCAATTCTAACTCTTCGGCCAGCGTGGCGATGCGAAATGAGGACGTACGCATAGGGAAACGCGCCGCGTAACCCTGAACGCGCTCTCCGTTAACGAGTCGCGCGCCCTCGCTCGCAGCGAGTTGACGGATCTCGGCGAGCGTAAAATCGATTGCGTAGTGCTTGCCGTCCGCGCGTGCGCGCCCGGGAAATTTTTCGGCGACGTCGGTTGTTCTATCCAGCGTGATATCGTGAATGACAATAAGATGATCGTCTTTAGTCATGACGACATCTTGTTCAATGTAGTCGGCACCCATGGCATAGGCCATCGCCTTGGCTTCGAGCGTGTGCTCGGGGAGATAACCGCTTGCGCCGCGATGGGCGACGACGATCTTCTGAGCGAATGCCCCAGATGAAGTAATGAGACTCATAGCTAATACTCCGAAAACTTGCAGTGCACGCTGACGTAGATTCAACATTACTAATTCTCTTGTCTCTTACTTTTCAGTGGTTGGTCGCTAGGAACCGAATCGATACCTTAACTTAATCGCAAGGGTGTCGACTACCGTATCTGTCCAAGACTGCACCAGCAAATCTTGGAAGGTGTCGAAACTATCGCTAGGCAGATTACTGCCGCGTGTGTATACCACAAACAGATCTGACAGTGGGGCAATCTCCCAGCGATAGCGCGCTTGGAAGGTAAGCCTGCTAATGGTGAAGTTATCGGAGTCGTCGTTTGGTTTGGCGACAGGCTGCAGAAAATCTAAATTTTGTGTATCGACTTGCCAGAATCGATCCTCGAAGGCTTTTAGTGCAGTCCATTGCAAAGTAAAACGAAGCTGCTGCCAAGCATTGAGAAAATAATTCATCTCTAACCGAGGGGCCCACTGATGAGACTCAAAGCTAGTGTAGGCGCCTTTACCTTTGTGGACGAGTAGCGCTTCGCGGTCAGTATAGTCCAGCCTCAGATCACTAGAGAAGCGGTCATTCGGACGCCATGTGATTCCACTCGACGCGCCTGTTCTCGCTGGTCCGAGCTCATCTTGATCGAGATTCAAATCGAAACTGAAGGCAAGTTTATCCGCAGGGTTAGTTCTGAATCCTAGGTTCAATCCATATCTACCCTGCACCTTGAAATCGCCTGTTCCACGACCGAGTCGATCATCGATACGCTCCGGGAAATAGCGTAGGCTTATGTCATAGGTGTTGTTGTCGAGGGTGTTGTAGCCACGATTTAAGAACATTCCCAACCTAACTGGTTCACCCTCTGTATTCCACTGGTTCGTAAAAAATAAGCTCGTTGTTCGTTGTCTAAGACCCGGCGCATCGGACTCAATCTGAAAAAAGTTATAGTCTAGGTTCATTTGATCATTGCGCGTTAGAAATCCTAGCTCGTTGATATCTAGCGAGTCGTCGATATAGGTCGCACGCACAGTATGCTGTAATCCTCTCCTCGGTCTGAAGACAACGTCACCTAGAAAGCCATTGCCAGTTTTGCCGTCGACGTCACTGCGCATAAGCTGCGTATCGATCACGAAGCGGTTGTCTGCAGAGAAATAATGCATATCGACCGCATGCGCTGTCGCATCGATTGTCGGGTGCGACAGGTTTGTACCCATCCATCCTATGGCGCGGCGCCCGCCGCTACTTGTGTCTTCATAGAGCAAGCGCGCGACGCTGAAATCCCGACCGACCGCATTCAATGTCACCTGAGTGCCGTCGTCGAGAGTGCCTCTTAATTGTGATTCGGTTTCGGATGCGAGAAGAGTCCCGTAACGCCAATTTCCATTTTGACCGGTTAGTTTCACTGCGCCAAGTAGCTCAGAGGGCTGGCTTAGATCTGTTGGTACGACATTCACATCTTTGGGAACATCATAGATCGCGGCGCTGCCGATGCGCCTCGTATTGAGAAGCGAAATTGGTCCGCCAGGTCCGCCGCGCCCAGAGGTTCGTGGCGACGTGTTAAAAACATCCTGCCCCTCTAAGAAGAAAACGCGCCGCTCAGGAAAAAACACTTCGAAAGCTGTCAGATTAACAACGACATCGTCGGATTCCACATTGCCGAAGTCGGGATTCAGACTTGCCGACAGGAGAGAGTTTGAGGTGGGTCGCCAAAAAATCTCCGTGCCGACCTTATAAGTGGACTCATCGCGTACGCCGTCATAAATACCCGATACAAAAGGGTAGTAAGTGAGCTGTCGCCTCGGCTCTATATCTTTTAACTCATAGCTTTCAAATGCGGATAGGAATTGATTAACGGTGCCGGGCAACGGCGGGTTAGCCCAAGCCTCGCCTTGCAAATGCCCAACCTGGCGCTCCAAATAGAGGCCAATCTTACGAACATCATCTACCTGAGGAAGGGGCATCATAGACCAAGGAATGTAGTATTCGGCGCTCCAACCATTCTCAAGGGCCTGTGTTCGCGCGAGCCAGGGGCCATCCCATTGGAAATTAAAAGTGCGCTCTGGAAGGATGGTGGCATCGGTTAACGAATTACCGAGATTAATACGCAGATAAAATCCGTAGAGCCCTTCTCCCGACGCATCAATCGCGACAACAAAACCATCGCGCTCGAGCCTGACATCTCGCGATGTCATTCGCGCCATGAGCGTTTCTTCTGGCTGAAAATTCATCGCACTGAGATAAATGCCGCGCTCGGTATAAAAGAATCGGACATGCGTTTCGTAAGGCGTGTCGGCTAACGTATCGGGATCGATAACCTTCATACCATCGATGACAGGCAGGTCTTTCCAGACGTCTTCGTCGATAAAACCGTCTATTGTGATATCGGCATCGCTTTGCTCGACGCGTGTAATCTGGGGCAGCGCCACAGTGAGGCCTTCCTGCCCAAGCGATTCACCTACGGGCAGCCCAGCGACGAGACAGAAGGCTGCGAAAAGCAAAAAAGTAAATTGGCGGGATTTGGAAACGGTAACGCTCATGTGATCGCTCGCTGCAAAGGGACTCGCGGTTATCGCGGTCGACTCACTATGTCATTGACGAGGATCAATCTAACGAGCGATCCAGAGTTCGAGAGTTTACAAGAGAATTAGTAACTTAGGTGAATAAGCAACAATTAGTTGCATAAGGGCATGCCGCTAACGCCTCGCGGTAAGCGTCGCTGAAATTGAGCGCACTTCTCCGCCACGTCTGAGCTCGAGCAACACCTCGTCGCCGATCGACAAGGTTCTGAGCAAAGTTGAGTAAGTTTGCAAATCGTTGAGAGTCTGTCCATTTAATGACAATATGATGTCACCTTCGCTAAGCCCCGCAGTTTCTGCTGCGCTGCCGGGTGTGACGCCAGTGATACGCACGCCCTGGCCAACATAAGCGAAGTCCGGCACAGTGCCAAGGCTCGCCCTACGCTCCTCAGACCCCGATGGCGCAACCGCAATCGGCGAGTTCGCAAGTGTTACCCTCAGCGGATCGGTGCGCTGACCTAAATAGATCGCTGCTTCCTCGAGCCATGAGGCCACCGCTGAGAGGCCCTTGTAGTCGATTTTCGCCGCGCTATCGCTAACGCGGTGATAGTCGGTATGAAGCCCAGAAAAGAGATGAATGGCGGGTACGCCATTATTGAGAAAACTAACGTGATCGCTGCTCGCAATGGTCTGGGCCGGCAGCTGCGATTCGACACCTATTGTGTAGCCAATGCCCTGCGCCATAAACGGCCACTCGTAGGCGCTCTCACTACCAAATACCTGAAGCTTACGTCCCTCAAGCCTGCCCACCGCGTCTAAATTGAGCATCGCATAGAACTCAACCTCGCCCAAGGCGCGAGGCGGCGACGACACGAAATGCTTGGAGCCCAAAAGGCCGGCCTCCTCGCCACTGAAGGCGACGATCACGATTGGCCGCACCGGCGTGAAAGCGCGCTGAAGCTTGGCGGCGACTTCGATGAGCACAGCCACACCCGAGGCGTTATCGTCGGCACCGGGAAAAGGAACTCCGCGTTCATCAAGCCCGAGGTGATCGTAGTGCGCCCCGAGCACAACCGGCTGGTGTGCCAGCGATGGATCGCTGCCGGGGATCAGGCCAACGATATTGCTAAGCTGCTGCGCGCGGCCGTCCGCTAACGTGTCCTGCCACGTTTGCAGATAGCTGCCGCCGATTGCCTGTAGACCAATGCGCCGGAATTCGCTCTGAATATAGCGTGCGGCTTCTTCGATGCCCCCGTCCTGCTGTGCTTCGCCGATCGCAGCGTGGGCACCGGCGAGGTCCGGAGAGGACAAAGGGATGGTAATGCCGCGCCCGAGCATTGCTGCCGCGGTGAGCTGCTCTATATGACGCGCAAGATTGGCTTGCAAATATTTCGGCGGCAATTCGGCCAGCGCAGGCACAGGCGGCAGACTCGCGAGTTCGCGTGTCGTTGTTCTTTCAGGATTGTGCCAGACGAGGGGCGACTCACTACTCGCCCATACGCCTTTCACATCGTTGGTGGGCGCGTCGCCTAAGAAGCTCAGATAGGAGTATTTACCGTAGTGCGGGAGTTTCTCGATCAGCCCTGGCTGCGCCGCACTGCTATCGATAGCAATAAAGCCGAGCGCCAGCTCATCCGAACTCGGGTGCCGAGTCACGAAAACCGAGCTGCGATCCTGCAAGTCGATTTCAATTGTGCCTAGAGAAAGTCCGTTCTCGCGCCGGCTTACATCCCCCGATGCGGCCTCGATCGCGACATCGGCGAAGCGATTGTTGATGCCTAGAACCCAGACACTCGAATCCGCAGGCAGCGACTCAATCTCATCATCTCGCACGATGCGAGCATTGACGCCTTCGCCGAAGTTCGTGGCAAGCTCTCGCCACTGCTCCTCGGTAAGCGCAGTATCCGCGTTCTCGAGATCAGGCGCTCGCGTTTCCGCACCGGCAGAGGGGACAACGAAAGTCATTGTCGATGCCCCAAAAAGTTCACCAATTGTCGGCGGCGTCTCGGCGCGGTCGAGTGTGCGGAATAGATCGTAATAGGGATCGACGACCACCGCCTCGAGCGACGAGTAATTGTCGGCAAGAAAGCCCTCGGCGCGCTGACTCAGCGTAACGTCAACGAGTTGCGGCACATCGCTTCCTGCATAGTAAAGCGCGACGGGCACAGTAAAGGCAAAGGGCGCTTCATCCTGAATCTGCGCAAACATGAGGCGTGCCTTGTCGCCGCGTTCTTCGAGGACCGAGACGGCTATTTCCGGCGCGCCTTTGCGCGTAACCCACTGGGTGAAAAAAGGCTGCAGGTCACGCTCGGCGAGCGCCGAAAAGTGCGTCGCTATGTCAGAGAACGACGCGCGCTTAAACTGAAAATCGCGATAAAACTGTTTGAGTCCGCGAACAAATAATTCATCGCCGAGCTCGAGGCGAAGCATATGCCAGAGCATCAGCGTCTTGCCATAACCTATCGCCTGCGACGCGGCCGAATTGCGCGAGGTAAATTCTTCGAGCGGAAAGTCCGCTGCCTCGCTCACGTAATTCTTAACCCTTGCCAGCATTTCCTTTCGGTATTCCGGCCCTCGCCCTTCGACTTCTTGAAACAGATGGTCGGCTAAATAAGCGGTAAGCCCCTCGCTCCAATTGCCTGATTCGTAGTCGGGATAGACGCCGTTGCCCCACCAGTTGTGCAAGATCTCGTGGGGGTATGACGAATCGATAATGAAGGGGAAGCGAATGATTTGCTCACCTAGGAGCGTAAAAGACGGCATGCCATACCCCGTCTCCCAGAAATTTTCGACCAACGCGAATTTGCTATAAGGGTAAGCGCCTAGAAGCGGTTCATAGAGTGCGAGATAGCGTTCGGTCGCGTCGAGGTATTTAGCGGCGAGATTCGAATCGGGCGTTCGCAGCAGCGCTAACACGTCGACCTCTCGCGGGTTGCCATCGCTCGCGAGCACCGACTGATAAGTCGACGTGTATTCGGTAAACGCCGCAGCGATTAGGTAGACCTCTTCCATTGGTACATCGCTGCGCCAGCCGTTATCACCGTCTCTATCGCCTTGGCTTATGCTCTGCCAGCCACGCGCAGAGTCGGCGAACTGAACCTGCATCTCGAAAGTGACTAATTCGTCACCGAATGCCGGAATCCAAGCGCTTCCTCTATTCAGATAAACGCCGCGCGAATCGATGATGCCTGAGGTTTCCGAGAAACTCTGCGAATACTGGGCTCCGGTTTGCCGTGTTTCATCAAACAGCGTGCCCGAGTAGGAGAGCTCTAAGGGTTGCCCCCTGCGCCGAGGCAAGTCTACAGAGTAACGCGCTGCGCTCGCAGCAAGGCCCCCGGTCTCGTTAATCCCTTGCGCGGGCTCGGCAGAGACGCTGCCTGTCTCGCGAAGGCCGCGCGGCCGGTTAGTGATGTTCAGATTGGCATTGAGCGAAAACTCGATATCGCTGCGTCCAAAACTTTCAGGCAAATCGATCCTATCGGTAACCTCGAGCCGATTGTTGTAAGGGTCGATTGTCACGGTAAGGCTGTGGTGGACAGGCGCACGTTCGGCTGCTGACGCGTTGGCAGCCTCGTCTGGTTCCTGAGCGAACAGAGTCTGGACCGAGACGAGGCTCAATAAGCCGATGACGAGCGAGCGCGACATTTAGTTCGCGCTCGAATTAGCCAGAAGTTCGAGCGCGTGGGCGTGATCCCAATCGGCTATATGCAGCTGAGAGGTACCGTCCGGCGTTCGCGTCGTACTCCAAGCAAGCTGATCGCCGCTAGGTGAGAATACGGGAAGGATGTCCGTTCCCTCTGTATTGGTCACCCTGACCGGCGCGTGCGCGCCGTCTGCATCGATTAGGAAAAGTTCGAAATTAGAATGGCCTAGCTGATTACTCGAGTAGATCAGATACTCACCGCTCGGATGGTAGTAAGGCGCCCAAGCAACCATGGCATCTGCGGTGAGCTGTCGTTGATTGCTGCCGTCGGCATCCATTGTCCAAATTTCCGCGCTATTGCCATCGGGATTGAATCGACGCCAAGTAATCTTGCTGCCGTCGGGGCTAAAGAAGGGCCCACCGTCGTAGCCGGGTGAGCGCGTGAGCTGCCGCACGTTGCTCCCATCCGCATCCATGACATACAGGTCCATAAAGTAGGAGCTGTCGTCTTCGAACAGCGCCTGCTCGGCGCGGCTTAATGTGCGCGAATACGCTTCTCGGTTCGACGCGAATAAAATCTGCGAGCCGTCGGCGGAGTAGGAGCCCTCGGCATCGTAGCCGTCGCTGTTGGTTATATTTCGCGCACCGGAGCCATCGGCATTGGCGACATAGATGTCGTAGTGGCGGTCATAGTCCCAGCCATACGCGCGCTCGATTCCGCTTTCGCGAATAGCGATTTCTTCGGCCTGCTTTGCCAACGCGTTCGGATCTTCGTGTGTTGACGAATACATCACCAGATCCTGCGTCGGATGTATCCACGCGCAGGTAGTTAGACCAATGCCGGGGGAGACAAGTCTGCTTTCGCCGCTCGCAAGATCAAGGACAAAAATCTGATAGAAAGGATTATCGCCTGGCTGCTCGCTCTGATAGATCAGCTCGCGCCCGTCCGCACTGAAATAACCCTCGCCCGACCGAAGGCTGTCGGTAACCAACTGCCGCGTGTTGCTGAGAAGTTTACTTTCGTTCTGGACATCGGCGTAGACGCTCGGCGTAGGTTCGGCCCAAGTGGTGGCCGCGGCCATGCCATCGCTGCTGTAGCCGGATGAGTCTTCGGTGTCATAAGCAGACTGCTCGCCCGCCGGTCCACAGGCGGTTAACGCTGCGAGAATCGCCGCGGCGATCGAGCCTTTTTTCAGAAAGGGCAAAAAGGGCTTAGATGAACTGCTTAGCATCACGCGTGCTCCTGTCTTTGTGACCACGTTAATCGGCGGCGAAGGTAAAATTTTCTTGCTGCGGGAATACGCCAAAAAGGCCGCCGGTGTGAATAAATACAATGTCCTTCGCGCCGGCGAAGCAGCCTTCGTCGCCTTTTAGAATTTCGTTTACCATGCCGTAGAACGCTTTGCCTGTGTATACCGGATCGAGGAATATTCCCTCTGCGCTGGCAAGCGCCTTGATGGTGTCGAAAACCTCGGGGTATCCGATGCCGTAGCCCGGACCGAGATAGCCTTCTTGGGTTAGTACGTTCAGCGCCTCAGTATCGATCTCGGCCCCGGGCGTGCCTTCGAGCAAATCGGCATAGCGCGTCTGCCACCGCGCGATATCCTCGCGCGCGCGCTCGGCAAAATAGACGGCACTGTCGCTAACATTTACGGCAACAATTTTTTCAGCGAGGTCAAAAATCTGATTCCCCGCAATGAGTCCGGCTTGGGTTCCGCCCGATCCGGTTGCGGTCACTATCGCGCTTGGCCTAAGCTTCAGCCGTTTAAAATCGGCTGCAAGTTCCTCGCTCGCTGCGATGTAACCCCATAGCCCTACTTCGTCGCTTGCGCCAGTTGGAATAAAATACGCTTTGTGACCCGCCACCTCGGCCTCGGCTTGAAGCTGTCTCGCATACTGAGGGTGCGCGGTTGCCCAACCCTGCGCAGGCAGATAGCTAATCTCGGCGCCGGCTAGCAAATCCATGAAATGGTTGCCGCTGGGAATTTTTGGCTCTTCGCCGCGTAAAATAAGCTGCACCTTCATGCCGAGGCGAGCGCCCATAATCGCGGTAGCGCGGCAGTGATTCGACTGGATGCCGCCGCAGGTGATAAGGGTGTCGCAGCCTTGTCGCTGCGCTTCGGCAATGCAAAATTCGAGCTTGCGGATCTTGTTGCCAGACACTTCAACGCCTGTCATCTCATCCCGCTTCATCCAAAGATTGACGCCGCCAAGGCGCTCAGAGAAACGCTCAAGCTTTACAAGCGGAGTTGGCAGGTTAGCAAGATCGAGTCGAGGTGGATAAAGCATTCGCGAAAGCTCTCCGAAAGCGCCGCCTAGTTCGCGGCGTCGTAGGTCTGAACCGCGCTGGGCGTGGCGAGGTCCGCAGCAGTACTTGGCTTGAGCACTTCGCTATAGAGGAACAGGTCTGTTAAAACCGCGCGCAAATGTATTGACGCATTCAGATTGTCGACCATTTCCGAGCCGATTTTGTTCTGCTTGAGAATAAAATTGAGTGCAGCGCGTGCCTTTGCACAGTCGTCCGCAATGACCTTCTCGAATGGATCGCTGCTCGAATCGAATGCGTCAATCAGTGACTGCATCGCTGTCGCCATGCCTTGAATGGTGGGCTGGGCGTGTGGACCAGGGCCAGACTCAACGCCGGCTGGTCGTCCCTGCGCGGCGTAGGCAAGTAAAAATTCGTAGCCAGATTCGATCGTCTCGATCGCGCTTTCTAATATGCTTGATTCGGTCACGTGTGTGTCCCTCTACTTCTTTCTGTGGTGTCACTAGTAAATGGGGCCAGACTCTCGCTGCTTGCGCAGGAAGAGCTGACCCCGTTCTGTTATTGCTAGCTCGCGCGGCCCTGTTCGGCGCGCGAGTCTTTAATCGGCTTGCTTAGGCGACCATAGGTTCGGGTCGTGATTTGCCTTCATTTCGTCTTCCGAAATCCATCCCTTAAACATCGAGCGCGTGTAGAACAGCTTCTCTGGGCGAATAGCAAAGTATATGTGTGTCGAAGCGAGGGCGACGAGCGCAAGCGTCGATAATCCGTGCAGCAAGAACACGAGGCCCAGCTGGCTTTCGGGCATGCTGTTAGTACGCTCCCAAAACGGTGAATCAATCTGCAAGAACATCAACAGGCCGGTCGCGATAACCGTCATCACCACGACAGTAACAGCCCAGTGCATGCCCTTCTGCTCGAAAGAATACTTGCCCGGCAGACGTGTCGAATCGAATGGCTCTGCAAAGTCGCGAGGACCCAGGATCATCGATTTGAAGTCTTGCCAGAAGAGAGAACGAACGATGTGCACGAGGGTGATGAAGCTCAGTAACAAGCCCGCCATCCAATGCCAGTTCAGCCAAGCGAAACGCAAGCCGACGATCGGCGCAATGCCCGTTAGGATCAGAGCGAAGATAGACAGCGCCATTAGCCAATGGAACCAACGGTCTATGGCCTCGTGGCGAACGACACGCTTGCCCTCACCAGAAGGCTTATCCATTTTCTTGTTGGCGAGTACTGCCATCACGATCGCATGGGCAGCTAGAAGCACGAGCACTGCAACAGCTACAACCCAGAGCAGATCCCATGAAACGCCGAGTATGACTTCTTCACCCCAGACGTCGCGTTTATAGCGGACTATTTCTCCCACCTTGCACCTCTCAAAGTTTATTCTTTTTAGTTAGCTTTGCGGAGAGCCTCGACCTTAGAGTCTCTGGTTCACAAAGCCGCGCTGATCTCAATCTTTACCGAGGAGCGTCGCTATCATTACTCACCTCAACAGCGAGGGATGAAAGTCGCGCTCCTTCTTTAGTCCCTAAATTTTTCGTTCTACTGCTACGAACCTGCGTCGGAATTTAAGCCCTGCTTAGGCAATCAAACCAAACAGGGCTTAAACGAGTTTTCCTCGTTAGCCGCGCACTGCTCGCTTAACCAAATTCTCGATCAATGGGATCTTAAAGTGGTTATAGTTAAGTGGTTCTGCACCTTGCGATGCGATCGATGCGACACGCTCAGCGAGCTGTTCTGAACGCTGCTGACCGCGAAGGGCGTTCTCGACTTCGTCGAGACGGCGAGGCACACATTCAACTGCGCCACAGGCGATGCGAGAATCTTCGATCACACCGTTTGAGACTTTCATCGCCGCCGAGATGCTGGCAAGCGCGAAGTCCCATACGTTGCGGTCTGCGACTTTCTCGAAATAGTACTCAGCGTTTGCCCACTCGTTCGGTAGACGCACGGCGGTGAGGATTTCGCCCTCTCTTAGCGAGGTCATGCTGGTTATGTTGACGTCGGGACCCACGAAGAAATCCTGAGCGGACACAAGACGCTGACCTTTCGCGCTGCTAATCACCATCGTTGCATCGAGAGCAACAAGCGCGGGCGCCGTGTCCGATGGGCTAACCGCAACACAGCGGCTAGCACCGAAGATAGCGTGCTCACGGTTGAGGCCTTCGGGCGAATCTGCGTAACAGATGTTGCCGCCGGCTCGATAGCAGTCGAGTCCTCGTCGGTAATACCAGCACCGCGCGTCTTGGGCGAGGTTGCCCGCAAGGGTTCCCACGTTGCGGATTTGCGGGCTAGCAACCACGCCTGCGGCTTTCGCAAGCAAAGCGAACTTTTCTTTTACGAGCGGGTTTTTAGAAATCTCTGTCAGCGTCGTTACCGCACCGATTTCGATTCCATCGCTCGTCTCTTTGATGCCTTTCCAGGCATCGACCTGAGTCAATTCGATCATTGCAGTGGCGGACTTATTACGGTCTTTCAACCAACCGTAAGTGTCTTGCCCGCCGCCGAGCAACCAGCCGTCTTTGCCGAGGCTTGCGGCCAAGGCAAGCGCGTTGGCTTCGTCGGTAGGCTGATAGAGCTCGATGTCGAGCATTACGTCATGTGATGTGGCTACCATATCAACCTCGGAAGTTATTTTGAGCCAGAGGAACGGCTTCAGACGTTACCCCTGCTACGTGGTTAATGATCATGTCTGCTGTCACTGGCGCCGCATTAAACAGATGGCCCTCGAGTGAATCGCTAATTGCAGAGGCAAGCGCCGCTGCCACTGCGCCCATCGCGGGCTCACCGATGCCGCGCGCGCCGACAGGGTTTTCAGGATCCGGGAGATCGACCCAGCCAGTTTTTATCTTAGCCGGCGTGTCCATCATCGTTGGGATCTTGCTCTGCCAGTAACCAGTGCTTGCAGGGAGTCCATTCTGCGGATCGTAGAGATGACGCTCGTAACCGGTGAGACCGATACCCCACACGGCGCCGCCAACCAGTTGGTTTTTAAGCCCCTGTGGGTGAACGACCGTTCCGCAATCCCCAATCGTTACCATCTCGACGATGTCGTATTTGCCTGTTTCAACATCCATCTCGATCTCTGTGAAAGTCACAGTGAATCCCGGCGGATTGTTGTTGTGAGGCGCATCGTGATAGATACCCATCAACGCATCACCAGCGAGTCTGCTGACGGAGATCTTAGTGAAATCGTTAAGTTCTTCGGGAAGCTCGGCTTCACCGGTGAACTTGCCGCCAAGTGCAATTCCCTTCTGCGCGATTTCGGCGAAGGTCATCCCCTCGCTCGGCGCTGCAGCTTTGAACACGCGCTCATCACCGAAGTCATAGTCGGCTGCATCGCCGCCTAGCTCCATCGCCGCGATTTCCTTCATCTTGCCCAGAAGATCCATCGCCGCGCCGTAGTTTGTGCGTGTGTTAGTAAAGATCGAGTTACTGCCGTCCTGCGGCGAGGTGATCGGCAGGTGGCGGTCGGTGCGACCCGTCACGATATCCACGCGCTCCCATGGCATCTGCAGGACTTCTGCAGCGGCACGCGAGGTTGACGCATAGGAATAGGTGCCGAGGTTACCAACACCATTATGCACCTTTAGACGACCATCGGCCGTGAGGCGCACGATGCCATCCATGCCACTGCGTCCCGCATTGTGATAGCCCTGCCCGATACCAATACCCGTTACCTTGCTGCCATTACGCTTGCGTGAACGCGCCATGCGCTCCTCAAGATTAAACTGCTCGGCACCCATTTTCAGGGCTTCAGGCATGTAGGCACTCGTGAATGGAGTCCGACTTGCGCCGCCTATATCGCCGTTCTGTGGCGTGTTGATCTGGCGAATTTTCAGGCGGTCTATTCCGAGCTCTTCGGCAGCCTTATCGAGAATTGGGGCGATAATGGCAGCAATCTGATTCTGGCCGGGGCCTCGCTGGGCACCGCGGTGGCCTGTGTTACTACCGATAGACGTGCCGCGGAAACGGACCGCTTCGGTTTGATAAAGGATTGAAATACAGTCCGCTGCAGAGTAGGCATCTCCGCCGCCGCCTTTGCCGCCGTTGTCTGAAATAATGTACAGATCAGCCGCGGCCATTGTGCCGTCAGCCTTAAATCCACACTTAATCCAGCCTTGGAAACCCTGGCGCGCGCCGCCGATTGCCGTCTCTTCGTCACGCGTAATGCGCATCATGACCGGACGATTGATCTTCTGCGACATCTTCGCAGGGATCGCCATGCTCGGGATGCTGTTAGCTCGCGCTCGCTGGCCGAAACCACCACCCGTGGCCTCGTTGATGAAGACGAAGTCTTCCTGAGGGACGCCAACAATACTTGCCATACCGTCGGCGAGGGCCGACAGTGACTGCGATGTACCGTGCAGATAAAGCTTACCGTTTTCCCAGTAGGCCATGGCGCTACGCGGCTCCATAGACTGGTGCGGATAACCCGCTGTGGTAAACGTTGATTCGTAAACGAATGCAGATTCGGCGAGGGCTGCATCGAGGTCGCCGTAGGCGAACGTCTGCTGCGGCTCGGCGGTAGGTTCGTTGCCTGCACGGAAGCTTGCGACCTGATCGGCGCTCCACTTCTCCGAGGCGAAGCCTTGGCGGAAGACGTAAGTGTTGCCGCCGTTGTAGGCGTCAGGACCGCCCTCAGCGAGGCTGTCCAGTGGATCCAACACGAAGGGGAGGCGTTCGAAGGTCACCGAGATTTTGCTAATCGCCGTTTCAGCGGTCTTCTCGTCTATTGCCGCCAGCGCGAGGATCGGCTCGCCTACGAGGGTAGGCTCATTTGTGAGTACCTTAAGACCCGTGCTTTGCGGCTCGCCGTCAGGATAGACGTCGTCTGCCGTGAGAAGACCAAAAACGCCGTCCATTGCGAGTGCTTCTGATGCGTCTATGTTTACGACACGCGCGTGGGGAATTGGACTGGTGAGTAGACGCGCATAGACCATGCCTTCGCGCGTGTAATCTTCGGCATATTTGATGCGGCCGGTAACTTTACCGTTTACATCGGGTGGCACGAAGTCTTTACCAATGTGCATATAAGCCATGTTGATTATCCTATTTGCGCGGCGCGCATAACGCCATCGAGGTAAGAATCATAAGAACCACAGCGGCAGATATTGCCTGACAGACCCTGTCGCGCTTCTTCGCGCGTGGGGTTGGGGTTCTCGCGGAGCAGTCCTACAGCGGCCATAATCTGACCGGGCGTGCAGTAACCGCATTGCGGCGCAAGTTCTTCGATAAAGGCTTGCTGGACGGGGTGCAGCGTGCCATCGGCCGACTCCAAGCCTTCGACCGTTTCGATGCGGCCATTCTTGACCGAATGAGTCAGAACTGAACACGCATAGGTCGACACGTCGTCAACGAGCACCGTGCAGGCACCACATTCGCCGCGGTTGCAGCCGAGCTTTGTGCCAGTAAGGCCTAGCTTGTAGCGCAACGTAGACGCGAGCGTTTCCTGCGGCGCTACGTCCACTGTTCGCACTTGGCCGTTGATATTTATGCGGATCATACGCTCGACCGCACCAGCGGGCCTCGCGGCGCCATTTGCTGCAACCCAGACACCGGTCGTGGTTGCCGCTGCGCCAGAAGCGATTACGCCTTTTATAAAGCGTCTACGGGTTAAGTTTAGGTTCACGGGTTACATTCGCCTCCGTTGTTGGGAATGAGAGTTGCATTGCCGATTATTCGGTCACTGCAGGCTCGTCGAAACGTGCGCCTTACGGGCTCAGCTTCGCGCAAGCATAGTAGATACGACGCTAGAGGGTAATCCACTGACTGGCTTTAATCAAGCGAGCCAGCCGCGTCTTTTGCGTAACAATTCTGTACTAAGCGTGGTGGTAACGGTCCGCGCCCAGACGATAGGTTCACGCTTTTTTTTGACGACACAGTTTGTGACATTTGAGACTGAAAGTTCGCTCTATTTGTCAGAATTTTGTCATGAATTACCGGGCGTGAATTGCCTACTGACAAACCCTTGTCAGTTTACATTGTGCTTACGGTTTCTTGACCGCCGATTTCTTGACAATAGTTAGTGCAATGGTATTGTTGTCGGCCGTTTCCGTGCTGCTACCAAGCACGCGACCGTGCAAACAGGGACGCTGAGGGCATCACAACTTGCCATTACAGCACGAACCAGGCGACCTACCTTGCGTCAGTTCGAGACCTAGCTAAGGCCGCACAATAAGCCGAGAATTAAGCCAAGTTGGCTCAACTTATCCGATCCACGATCTCGTGTCGGACGCTTGAGTAACGATGAAAGAAACGCGCTCAGCGCGCTACCGCGAGTTTCAGAACCGGTAGCGAAAAGCGATTAACACGCGCAAGAATTTTGAGAGATGTAACCATGAGCAATGACAATCGAGTGCCCTTAACGTTCGGCTTCCCGCCCAAGCAAGGTCTCTACGACCCTGCCCAGGAGAAGGACTCCTGCGGTGTTGGCTTCGTCGCCAATATTAAAGGTAAACCGAGCCACCAGATTATGCTCGACGCCTACCATCTGAATTCGCGCATGGATCATCGCGGAGGCTGCGGATTTGAGGCTAACACGGGCGACGGTGCGGGTATTCTCATGGCCCTGCCCCACAGCTTCTTCGGCGACATCGCCGCGAAGGCGTTTGGCGTAACTCTCCCCGCCGCCGGACAGTATGCTGTAGGCAACATCTTCCTGCCTCAAATCGATGCCGAGCGTGAAGTCTGCCGCACGGCAATTAACAACATAATAAAAGAAGAAGGTCAGACGCTCATTGGCTGGCGCGAAGTCCCAACCGATCCGGTCGGTGCTGACGTTGGACCGGCGGCGCTTGCGGCACAGCCGCGAATAGAGCAGCTCTTCGTAGCGGCCGCTAACGGCCTCAGCCAAGAGGAATTCGAGCGTAAGCTTTATGTCATTCGCAAACGCTTCTCGCACAAACTGCGCGGCGATTCGAGTCTCACCGAAGCGAAGCAGCTCTACGCCTGCAGCCTGTCGACCAAGGTTATCGTCTATAAAGGTATGCTCACACCGGGCCAGCTGTTCCCATTCTATAAAGATCTAATGAGCCCGAAATTCGAAACGCATTTGGCGATGGTCCACTCGCGCTTTAGCACCAACACGTTCCCGTCGTGGGATCGCGCGCAGCCGAACCGCTTCATGAGTCACAACGGCGAGATCAATACGCTGCGCGGCAACGTGAATGCGATGGTTGCCCGTCAGGGTACCGCGAAGACCGATGTCTTCGGCGACAAACTCGAATCCCTGTTCCCGGTTATCGACGCCGACTGCAGCGACTCGGGCAGCTTCGATGCCGTGCTCGAATTCATGCTGATGTCGGGCCGCTCGCTACAAGAGTCGGTAATGATGATGATCCCAGAGGCGTGGCAGTCCGACGTTAATATGGATCAGCAGAAGCGCGACTTCTACGAGTTTAACTCGGCGATTATGGAACCGTGGGACGGCCCCGCCTCTATCGTGTTCTCGGACGGTCACTATATTGGCGCCGTGCTCGACCGCAACGGCCTGCGCCCTAGCCGTTACTATGTCACCAAAGACGACAAGGTGATCATGGCCTCTGAGGTTGGCGTGGTTCATGTCGACCCATCTAATGTTCTACTTAAAGGCCGCCTGCAGCCGGGCAAGATGTTCCTCATCGATTTCGAACAGGGTCGTCTGATCCCGGACGAAGAACTCAAGCGAGATATCAGCGCTAAGCGACCGTATGGCGACTGGCTCGCTGAGCAAAAGGTGACGCTGGCGGATATAGCGAAGCCTGACAACATATTGTCGTTAGAAGACGCCGACGGCGAAGATGCTTTGCTGCGACGCATGCAGGCCTTTGGCTACACCACCGAAACGATGCAGTTTATGCTGATCCCTCTCGTTACCGAGGCGCGCGACCCGCTCGGCTCGATGGGGAACGATTCAGCACTCGCGTGTTTGTCAGACAAGCCGCGAATGATTTACGACTATTTTAAGCAGCTATTTGCGCAGGTGACCAATCCGCCTATCGACTCGATCCGCGAAGAAGTCGTCATGTCCCTCGAGTGCTTCATCGGTCCCGAGGGCAACATGCTCGACACGGCGCCCGAGCAGGCGCATCGCCTGAGCCTGAGTCACCCCATTCTGTCGAATAAAGAACTCGCCGATATTCGCGACCTTGATTCGCACGGGCTGCGCTCGAAAACAATCGACATCACCTTTGCGACCGATTCGGCGAGCGGCTATCTCGATGCGCTCGATCGCGCGTGTGCCGATGCCGAGCAGGCGATTGCCGAGGGCTTCTCGTTCGTCGTCCTTTCAGACCGAGCAATGTCAGCGCAGCGCATGGCGATAAGCGCGCTCATCGCCTGTGGCGCCGTGCACCATCACCTCGTGGCCGCGCGCAAGCGTTCGCAGATTGGTATCGTCATCGAGACCGGAGAGGCGCGTGAAGTTCATCATTTCTGTCTGTTGACCGGTTACGGCGCCGACGCCATCAACCCTTACCTTGCTTTCGAATCACTCTGGCAAGCGAGCAAGGAAGGCCTGATAGCGAGCAATGCCGAAAGCGAAGAGGCGCTCGTTTACGGCTATAAGAAGAGCGTCGCCAAAGGCATGCTTAAAGTTATGGCGAAGATGGGCATCTCGACGCTGCAATCCTACAAAGGCGCGCAGATCTTCGAAGCGGTCGGCCTCGCGGACGAAATCGTCAATCGCTGTTTCGTCGGCACCGCCAGCCGTGTACAGGGCGTGAAGTTCCCAGTGCTCATCGAAGAGACTCGCCGACGACATGCGCTAGGTTACCCCCAGCGTGAAAGCCAGCGCATTCCTGCACTCAGCAATCCCGGCGATTTCCACTGGCGCTCGGGTGGCGACGCGCATATGTGGAACCCTGATTCCATATTCAATCTGCAGGTTGCCGCGAGAAACAACAACGTACAGGCCTATGCCGCCTTCGCCAAACACACGAATGAAGAGAGCACGCGGCGCTGCACCTTCAGAGGTTTGCTCAAGTTTAACACCACGGTTGACTCAGCGATTCCACTCGACGAAGTTGAGCCCGCAAGCGAGATCGTTAAGCGTTTCGCCACGGGTGCGATGAGCCTCGGCTCGATTTCGCAGGAAAGTCACGAGTCTCTCGCAGTCGCGATGAACCGTATCGGCGGCAAGTCCAATACCGGCGAAGGTGGCGAAGACCCCTATCGCTTCGAACCGATGGACAACGGCGACTCGAAGCGCTCTGCGATCAAACAGGTCGCCTCAGGCCGATTCGGCGTCACCGCGTGGTATCTCACCAACGCCGACGAACTGCAGATCAAAATCGCGCAGGGCGCAAAACCCGGCGAGGGAGGCGAGCTGCCGGGCGGTAAGGTAGATGAGTATATTGCGAGTATTCGCCACTCGACGCCTGGCGTTGGTCTCATAAGCCCACCGCCGCATCACGACATCTATTCGATCGAAGACATCGCACAGCTGATTCACGATCTAAAGAACGCCAACCGCGCCGCACGCATCAGCGTGAAGCTCGTTGCCGAGATTGGCGTGGGAACTATCGCCGCAGGCGTCACCAAAGCGAAGACCGATCACCTTGTCATTGCTGGCCACGACGGCGGCACCGGTGCATCGCCGTTAACGTCTATTAAACACGCGGGGCTGCCGTGGGAGCTTGGCTTGGCCGAGACCCACCAAACGCTGGTTATGAACAACCTGCGCTCGCGCGTCACGCTGCAGACAGACGGTCAGCTAAAAACCGGCCGCGACATCGCAATCGCCGCACTGTTGGGTGCCGAAGAATTTGGCTTCGCTACCGCGCCGCTGATTACGCTCGGCTGCATCATGATGCGTAAATGTCACCTCAACACGTGCCCTGTCGGTATTGCGACGCAGGATCCTGAACTGCGCAAGAAGTTTAAAGGTAAGCCCGAGCACGTCACTAACTACCTATTTATGGTGGCCGAGGAGATGCGCGAAATCATGGCAAGCCTCGGCATTCGCAACGTCAACGAGATGGTTGGCCGTGTCGACCTGCTTGATATGAATCATGCCATCGATCATTGGAAAGCGAGCGGCATCGACCTCACATCGATTCTCACGCCAGCCAAAGTAGTGTTTGAGAATACCGGCTTCTACAAGACTATCGAGCAAGACCATGGTCTCGATAAGGCACTGGACAATGAGCTGATCAAGCTCGCACGCGACGGCATCGAAAACGGCAAAGTCGTTCATATAGAGCACGACGTGGTCAACATTAACCGCGTGGTAGGCACAATGTTGTCGAACGAGGTTGCTAAGCGCTGGAAGGCCGAGATGCTGCCCGACGATACGATCAACATTAAGCTCAACGGCTCGGCGGGACAGAGCCTCGGCGCTTGGCTAGCCAAAGGCGTCACGCTTACGGTTGAGGGCGACGCAAATGACTTCGTCGGTAAGGGCCTGTCGGGCGGAAAAATTATTCTCTATCCACCCAAGCAGAGCACATTCAAAGCCGAGGAGAACATCATCGCAGGTAACGTCAACCTCTATGGCGCGACCGGCGGCGAAGCCTATATTCGCGGAATCGTAGCCGAGCGCTTCGCAGTGCGAAACAGCGGCGCGAGCGCGGTAGTCGAAGGTATCGGTGACCACGGCTGTGAGTATATGACGGGTGGGCGAGTTGTCATCCTTGGCAGCACTGGGCGTAACTTCGGCGCCGGCATGAGTGGCGGTATCGCTTATGTTTGGGATCCCGAGGGCGAATTCCCGAAACAGTGCAATAGCGAAACCTTCGAACTCGAAGGCGTTGCCGATGCAGCCGACATCGAAGAGCTTCACACGCTCGTTAAAAAGCATTACCTCTATACCGATTCGGCAGTGGCCAAACGCCTAATGGACGACTGGGACCTCGCGTTAAGCCAGTTCGTCAAGGTAATGCCAACCGACTATAAGCGCGTGCTCGCCGAGCGCGCTGCGACCGCCGCCTAGGGCAGGTTGCTTGAAGAAAACTGAAGCGCCTCTTAACTCGTTTTAACTCGTTTACTCAGAGTATGCAGACGAGTTTAGAGGTGCTCTGAAACAGACAAGGTTTAAGCGTAGGCGTCTTGCGAGTTGCCTGCTAGCGAAGGAAAGAACATGGGAAAGCCAACCGGATTTAAAGAGTTTACACGTCAGACTGTGCCCTATCGTAACGCGATGGAGCGGTTAATCGACTACAAAGAAATCTACACCGCGCCCGAAGACGACGCGCTAAGAACGCAGGGTGCGCGCTGCATGGACTGCGGAGTGCCTTTCTGTCAGTCCGAGAATGGCTGTCCTGTGTATAATTTGATTCCAGAGTGGAACGACCTCGTTTACAACGGGCGCTGGGAAGAGGCGCTCGAGCGTCTGCACAAAACCAATAATTTCCCGGAATTTACTGGCCGCGTATGCCCAGCGCCTTGCGAAGGTTCTTGCGTGCTCGGCTCAACCGAGCCACCGGTCACGATCAAGAATATCGAGAACGCAATCATCGACAAAGGCTTCGAGAACGGTTGGGTTGTGCCCAAGCCGCCGGTCTCGCGCAGCGGCAAAACGGTCGCCGTCGTCGGCTCCGGCCCTGCGGGACTCGCGGCTGCAGCACAGTTAAACCAAGCCGGTCATAGCGTAACGGTTTACGAGCGCGACGATCGCATTGGCGGCTTGCTCATGTATGGCATACCAAACATGAAGCTCGAGAAAGACATTGTTGACCGCCGGGTTAATATTTTGCGCGAAGAGGGTATCGAGTTCGTTACCGGCGCTGACATAGGCGGCAAAGGTGAGAACGGCATCGGCATAGACAAACTAGTTGCCGACAACGACGCCGTGCTGCTCGCCACCGGCGCCACGACGCCTCGTGACCTCCCAATTCCTAACCGCGAGGGAACCGGAATCCATTTCGCGATGGAATTTTTGAAGAAGAACACTGCTAGCCTCCTGGACTCGCAGCTCGAAAACGGAAACTATATTTCTGCCAAAGGTAAAAAGGTAATCGTCATCGGCGGTGGCGATACCGGCACCGACTGCATCGGCACGTCTCTTCGTCACGGCTGCGAGTCTCTCGTCAACTTCGAAATCATGCCAAAGCCACCGATCGAGCGCGCTGACGATAATCCTTGGCCACTGTGGCCAAAAATCTACCGCGTAGACTACGGCCACGAAGAGGCGGCGAAAAAATTCGGCGAAGACCCGCGCGTCTACTCAGTTTCGGGCAAAGAGTTTGTCCGCGACGAAGACGGCACGCTGCTCGGCATCAACACGGTGAATGTAGACAGCAACTTCAAAGAGATTCCGGGTAGCGTACGCTTTTGGGAAGCGGATCTGATCCTTCTCTCGATGGGCTTCCTTGGGCCTGAGCATTACGTAAGCGAGGCACTGGGCTTAGAGCTCGACGGCCGCTCCAACTACAAAGCCGAGTATGAAGAATTTGAAACCTCGAGCCCCAAAGTCTTTGCGGCCGGCGACTGTCGCCGCGGTCAATCGCTCGTCGTACGCGCGATCGATGAGGGACGCAAAGTGGCGGCGAAGATCGATGAGTATTTGAGCGTTTAGGCGGCGACGCATGTCAGCCGCCATTTCCCGACTCACCACAGTGCACGCAGCGTTTGGTAAACAGACTCAGCAGAATGCTCTTCACAAAAAATTGCTCGCCGCAGCTTGGACAGCGTCGGCGCACCATGTCGATGGCAAACAATGAATAAAGGGCAATATATACCCACATGAACGCACCTACCTCGCGACCGTTGCTCAGCAGCGCCCACACCGCGGCGATATAAAGCGGCAGGGTTAGAAAACAAACGAGCAGCCTAGTTCGAGACCGTAAAAGTACTTTAACGGCGCGGGCGACCGGCGTCTCTTCGACTTGCCCTTCCATAGTTCCTCTCCTGTTTTTTATCGCTACTGGTAACCTTCGGCCTGCAGTCTAAACAATGTAGCGTACTGTCCACCGAGTTCTAGCAACGCTTCGTGACTACCCTGTTCCATTATCCGTGCTTTCTCGAGCACGATTATATGGTCAGCGCGGCGTACCGTAGAGAATCGGTGCGAGATAATGATCGAGATTCGATTCGCGGTAAGCTCGGCAAAATGCGCAAAAATATCCGCCTCGGCCTTCGCATCAATGGCCGCGGTTGGCTCGTCGAGAATGAGTATGTCGGCCTTATTGCGCATAAAGGCGCGCGACAGTGCCACTTTTTGCCATTGACCGCCCGACAGCTCTTTGCCGTCTTTAAACCACGTGCCCAGCTGGGTCTTGTAACCACTCGGCAAATCGCGGACGAACTCGTCGGCCATGCCTTTTTTCGCCGCGATTTCGATTTCATCCTCGGAATCCAAATTATCGGCGTCTCCGATGCCAATATTCTCACCGACGATTAACTGATAGCGCGCGAAGTCTTGAAAAATCACGCCGATTTTGCGGCGAAGCGTGTCGATGTCCCAGTCTTGAAGCGGCAGACCCTCGAGCAGAATCTGGCCCTGCGTTGGCGTGTAGAGCCGCGTGAGAAGTTTTATCAACGTCGTTTTTCCGCTGCCATTTTCGCCCACTATCGCGAGGCTCTCGCCGGGAGTGATGTGCAGACTGACATTGTCGAGCGCTGGCACGTCGCTACCGGGATAGAAGAAACTAACGTTCTCGAAGCGAATCCCGTCTTCGGGCATGGGTCCGGCAAGCATAGTGCCGCTCTGTTCCGGCACCTCGTGGTCGAGGTATTCGGTGAGATTAGACAGATAAAGATTGTCTTCATACATGCCGTTAACCGAAGTCAGGCTACTGGTTACCGCGCCCTGCCCGAGTCGAAACTGGGCGATATACATCGTCATTTGCCCGATAGTAATTGCGCCGGCAATCGCGGCGAAACCGACCCAGCCATAGGCAAAATAGAACGCGCCGCTGGCGATAATGCCGAGACCGTAGCCCCAAACCCCGCGCCGCAGTACGAGGCTGCGATCTTCTTTATAGATCGCGAGAAAAATATCGATATAGCGCTGAAGGAAGAGTTTGCCTAGTTGCAAAAGCTTCACCTCTTTCACGCCATCCTCGCGTGTCAGAACCATCTCGAGATAGATCTGCATGCGACGCTCCGCCGAGCGCCTTTTGTTGACTCGAAATGCCTCGCCCGAAAATTTTGCCTCGGCAATAAAGGCAGGCACACCGGCGATACTCAGGAGCAGTACCGCATAGGGAGAAAACTGAAAAAGAAAGGCACCAATCGCAACAAGCGAGATCACGTTGCGGAGGAGATCGAAGGTTTTTGTTACTAGACTTAACGGTCTTGAACTCGCCTCGCGCCGCGCGCGAACTAACTTGTCGTAGTATTCGGCGTCTTCGAAATGCGCAAGCTCAAGCGTGAGCGCCTTTTCTAGGATCATGACATTAATTTTGTTACCGAGCAGAACACGAAGCACCGCTTGGCATACCGTGTTGGCTTGCTGTGCTGCTGTCATAAGCAGCACCAATCCTACTTCGATAAAAACGAAGGTAAGCGCTTCGCTTTTCGCAGTCTCGGCCGCGTCTCCGGTCGACCCCAAGGCTCCAGCGACGGCATCGACAAAAAGACCGCCCACCGACGCGATCGCTGCTGGTAGCAGACCAACAATCAGCGTCGTTAACGCCATGGTAATCATTAAGGGCGCGCTAGTGTCCCAAACGATGCGCATGGCGACTGCACTGTAGCGGAACACGCCTAAAAAACGTGAAACGGCACCATTACTGCTTTTTTCTGTAGTCATATTTCTTTAAATCTACTGCCGGCCTCATCGAGGCCCTGCTTGAGTGTCGAACTAAAATAAAAAGGGCCCCGTGATTAGCGAAGCCCTTTACAGTCGTCACGCGAATTGATGAGGCGATTAAAGCTTCATGAATTTAAGCACGATTCGGTCAGTGTTGCGGCCAAGCGACGGATCGAAGGGCCCTACCGAATGATCGTCTGCGTCGTTGTTAAGCACGTCACTCGCGCCAACGAGTGCAAAACCCGACGCGAGCACGGCCTTCACTGCGTCGTCGAAGGCGATGCGGTGGAGCGACTGATTATCTGCACCCGGTGTTCCTTCATGATCGATAATCCCAAGAACGCCGCCCTGTTTTAACGCCGCCATCGTCGCTTTTAGTAGCTCCTGTGCAGCAGCGGGGTTCGAATTGTGAAAATCATGAAAGTTTAACGCCGTTAGTGCGAAATCGACTGTGCCTGCGGGAATTGCGGACACTTCCCCATCCCAAGGCTCAACATTAGCCAGACGAGCGGCTCGCGCGGCGGCGGCCTCGGCGCTGCGCCCTCCCGGCCGGTTCTGCATATAGACCTTTCCATCTGAGCCCACTGCATAGGACAGCACTTCGGTATACCAGCCGGCCGAGGCGTTTATATCTAATACTGTCATCCCCGGCTCGACACCCATAAAGTCGAGGACCGCAGGGGCTTTTCTACTCGCGTCGCGCTCTTTGTCCGCAGCGGGCCTGTCTGGATTAGCCATCGCGCGTTCGAGAGCCGCCATGTCTAGCGCCGAGACGGCACCACTCATGAGGCTTAACAAACTAATCATCGTCAATACTTTCTTCATAGGTAACTCCCTATTCCTTAGGTAATGCTGAACGAAAGCGGAATTGCCCCATGAGAATAACGCAAGCGGGCCTACTTTAGCGAGGGCTTAGAGAGAAGAGAGTCGGGAAGAGAAAAGCGAAGAGCGTCAGATAACGATTCGCACAGAGTCGATTAGTGGAGCCGACGCGACACTTTAAGTTCGGTTTCGAAGAACGCTTTCACCTCGAGCAGCTGGTCAAGATCGCCGGCGCTCTCCATCAAGGGGAGATGCTGTTCTATATCGCTCAGTATATTCGTCAAACTCGCGGTATCTATAATGCTGAGGTCAAGGTTGAACGGAAAGTTGGTCTGCTTTGACATCGTTACGGCGGCTCCTAATAAAGCCCTTCTGTGGGTGAAATTTGGTAGCACATGAATGTGTCAGTGCTCCGCACACAAAAAAGTATCGACTGGCTTTAAAAAAACCTTATAACAAATTCTAAACCTTAGAGTTTTTATTGCTTGTGCGGGAAAGAAAACTCGGAAGGGAGTGCGCCGCGATCACCCTCGATCGCCGGAAATAACCATAAAAGTTAATAAAATCAGTGCATAAAGCAGTAAATTGTTCTGCTATTCAGATGCCCAGAGCTTTGCGCGCGAGGGCCTTGCGAAGCGCTGCGACGCGATTGACCGAGTGTAATCCGACATTTCGCAGCCACCGCACGGCGATCGGCTGCTCACTAAAACCGCGTTTAAAGCCCTCCATCAGCCCCATCATTGCGAGGTTAGGGCCAATGCGGCGGCGCTGGTAGCGACGGAGGACGAGTGGATCCTCTGGCCTACGCCGTGCTTCAGCGCCGGCCTCTAGCTCCTCGGCGAGTGCAACAACATCGAGCATACCGAGATTAACGCCCTGACCGGCGAGGGGGTGAATTGTGTGCGCCGCATCCCCAACCAGCACAACATTGCCTTGGACATAATGTTTAGCGTGACGCTGCCGCAAGGGGAATACATGGCGGGTGTCACTCCACTCGACCCCGCCAAACGCACCCTCCATCGCGTGACTCAGCTGCGAGTTGAACGCCTGATCCGTACACGCCATCAGCTCATCCGCCCGCGCATCATCGGCGGACCAGACGATCGAACAGTGACGTCCCTGCGGTATTTCTGCCGACTCGGCGAGGGGCAAGAACGCTAGCGGCCCCGTTGTTAAGAAGCGCTGCAGGGCCGTGCGATCGTGCATTTCGCGGGTGCGAATCGTCGTGACGATGGCCTTCTGCCCATAATCCCATTCGCGTGTTTCAAAACCCGCGAGGTCTCGAAGGCGCGAATTACCGCCATCGGCGGCGATGATCAGGCGAGCTGATACCGTGCTGCCATCGTCGCAGTGTAGCCGCGACAAGGGACGCCCGGCCTCCTGAGTGTGTTCGAGTTCGCTCACACCGCGCCCCATAAAGAGCGTGAGCCACTTTGCCCGCGCGCGCTTTTGATCAGGGGCTTGATCTTGCGCTTGCTCGCGCAAACACTCGGCGAGGCGGGTATGGAGCGCATCGACAATGAGGGAATTTTCTATAATCGACCCTAACGAGGGTTCGTGTATCTCCTCGGCATCGAACTCAACTTCGCCGGTACCATCCTGCTCCCACACGCGCATCTGCGTGTAGGGACAGTGCCGCGTCTGCATGAGCTTACTCCACACGCCGATGCGTTCGAGCAGCTGCTGCGACTGGGCGGTCAGCGCGACCACGCGAGGATCAAACGATTGATGCTGCGTTGCCGGCTCGGCGCTATCGCTCGGCGCCCGCAGCACCCCTTTATCTAAAAGACCCACGCTCAGCCCGGAGTCGCGCAGGCGCAGCGCAAGCGTTGCCCCGACGAGTCCGGCCCCGACGATGAGCACATCGCAGTCGGCAGTTGCCGCACCGGACGCGGAGGACTTGCGTGGCTCGAGAGATTCAGAGGATGGTGTGTTGGATCCAGACATAGCTACAAGTATACGACCTGAGCAGGTGAAACCCTAGCAAGCTTGGTCGTGAGGTAGTCTGCTGCTAGACTCAAGCCCCACAGCCGCAGCACCTTCGCAGTGAGCGCAACTCGAACTCAGATGAAACCAAAGACAGAGGACACCCCATGAGCAACGTCATCAACGCCAGCCAACTCCAAGACTATGTCGGTAAAGAAGTCGGCCTCACCGATTGGATAGTAGTCGATCAAGAGCGCATCAATCAGTTCGCCGATGCGACTGGCGACCACCAATACATCCACCTTGACGCAGAACGCGCGGCGCAGACGCCCTTCGGTACGACAATCGCCCATGGTTTTCTCACGCTGTCGTTGCTGAGCATGCTCAGTGGCATGGGCGGCGGGCTCAAACTCGAAAATACAGTAATGGGCATTAACTACGGCCTCGACAAAGTGCGCTTTCTTAATCCAGTAAAGTCTGGTGCGAAAATTCGTGCGCGTTTTGTACTCGCGAGCGCCGAAGAAAAGAAGCCGGGCAGCTTCCTGCTTAAGCACAATGTCACAGTCGAGATAGACGGCGAAGAGAAGCCTGCACTTATTGCTGATTGGCTAGGCATGACGATTGTCGGGTAAGGTTTTTGACAATCCAGACCGTTATTTTTTAAAAATTATCGTGTGAGAAATCGACAATGAAGAAGAGCTTATTCGCAATACTCCCTTTCTTAGGTGCCTGCGCCGGCCAGCCTCCGACTAATATCGGCATTCAGGACGGGCGCCTCACTGCCTGTCCGGATTCCCCCAACTGTGTCTCGAGCTTCGAGACGAGCGAGCAACACGGGATTGCGCCACTCGAAGCAACCCTCGATCAGGTTAAGCAGGTGCTCGTGTCCTTAGACGAGGCCAATATCGTCGATGAGCAGGAGAACTATCTCTACGCAGAATTTACGAGTAGCCTCATGGGCTATGTCGACGATGTGGAGTTCATGAGCGATGCAGCGTCAGGCATGACCCACGTGCGCTCGGCGTCGCGCCTCGGCTATAGCGACCTCGGCGCTAACCGCAAGCGTATCGAAGCGATCCGCGCAGCGATTCGTTAAGCTCGCCTACTCAAAGCCCATGGCCCGCGCACCGAAGGTTCTTTTCAGCGCGGGTATCAGGTCTATCGAAAGCAGTCCCGCTTTGCGCAGCCATACCTTGGCCTGCGCATCGCTTGAAAATAGTTTGGTAAGGCCATCGGTCACCGAAATCATCAAGCTCTGATCAGCCTCGCGCGCCGCAAGGTAGCGCCCAAGCGTCGCCATCGAACCTAACGCACCGTCCCCATTGGAGGCGTCGTCTAAGGCCTCAACCAGCGCGTCGATATCCCTCAGGGACAGATTCATGCCCTGCCCCGCCACTGGGTGCAGCGTATGCGCCACATTGCCTAGCAACACGAGCCCCGGCCGAATCTGCTCCTGCGCCACTCGCAGGCTCAGGGGATAAATCGCGCGGGCACCGATTCGCTGCAAGCGCCCAAGCCGTCCACCAAACTTAGCCTGCAGACGTGCCAGAAGCGTCGCATCATCGAGCGCCGCTATCTGCTCAGATTCGTCGGCGCCCAGCGTCCATACCAGCGAAGCGCGTTGCTCGCCGGCAACCGGGAGAAGCGGCAGCATCGCCAGCGGGCCAGTAGTGGTGAATCGCTCGAAGGCAACGCCTTCGTGGGGCTGGCTGAGTCCAACATTCGCGATTAGTGCATGCTGTCCGTAGTCTTGGTTGCTGCGCACGATACCGAGCTGCTCGCATAGCGGTGAACGTCCACCCTCTGCAACCACCAGCAGCTTCGCCGCCACGCGGCAGGGCTGCGAACTTAACCCGACTTCGTCGCCTGTGAGTTCGATGGTCATACCGTTGGCTGACGGGCTCGCTGAGGTCACGCGAGCAGGGGCAAGCACCGCGCAGTGCGTCTGCTGCTCGAGGGCCGCGTTAAGCGCTGCACCAAACACCGCGTTCTCTACCACATAGCCGAGTGCAGGCACGCCGAGTCCTGCACTATCGAGTTTTGTCGCGCCAAAGCGCCCCTGATCCGAGACATGGATTTTGTTGATGGGGCAGACGCCGGCATCCAGCTGCGACCACAGGCCGAAGCGCTGGAGAATTAGCCTAGAGTTCGCGGACAGCGCAGTCGAGCGACTGTCGAAACTCGCATGCGTCGGCGCGGCCTCGCCAGTTTTCGCACTTTGACCAGACGGTGGCTGCGAATCAACGATTAACACCGACAGCGTTTTGGTGCCAGCGCGCGTAGCGAGTGCGCAGGCCAGCGTCGCACCGACCATGCCACCGCCGACGATGACAATATCGTATTCTTGCTTTAGGTCTTCGCGCCGCATGTATCTCGCTCGTTGCCTGCTAGGTTGTTGTGGTCTTTGTGCGTAAGGGAAGCAGCACTGAAGTCATTATGCCGCGCGCTTCTGTTTGGCCTGCGCCATGAACGCTTCGATTTCGGCAACGGTTTTAGGAATGCCGGTGGTTAGTACACGATTGCCCTTTTTGGTCACGAGCACATCGTCTTCGATGCGGACACCAATACCACGCCACTTTTTTGGTACGCGCTTATTGTCCGGCGCGATATAAATCCCCGGCTCGATTGTCGTCACCATTCCCGGCTCGAGTAATCGCCATTTTTCATCGATCTTATAATCACCCACATCATGCACGTCGATGCCGATCCAATGCCCAACTCTGTGCATATAGAAATCGCGATAGGCCTCTGCCTTAATCGCCTTGGCGAGTGTGCCTTCGATGAGGCCAAGTTTAATGAGGCCCTGCGTAATCACTTTAACCGAGGCATTGTGCGGCGCATCCCACGGCGCGCCGGGCTGCACGGCCTCGATCGCCGCATCCTGCGCTTTCAGCACAATCTCGTAAATAGCCTTCTGCTGCGGGTTAAACGTGCCGTTGGCGGGGAAGGTACGGGTGATGTCGGAGGCATAGTATTTATACTCGCAGCCGGCATCGATAAGAATCAGGTCGCCGTCTTTCACTTCGGCGTCGTTGCGATCGTAGTGCAGGATGCAGGCGTTGTCGCCGGCGGCAACGATCGAATTGTACGCGGGTGCTCGGCTACCGCCGCGGGTGAACGCATAGTTGAGCTCCGCCTCGAGCGTGTATTCATGCACGCCCGGCGCACACACAGCCATCGCTCGCCTGTGACCCTCGGCGGAAATTTCGGCCGCGCGCTGCATCAGGTCGATCTCGTGTTTGCTCTTAATTAGCCGCAGCTCGTGCAGCAGGTGATCCAACACCAAGAACTCCCCCGGCGGCTGTGCGCCAAGTTTTGCCTTCGCACGAATCACCTTAACCCACTCCATCACGCGCTCGTCGAAGCGGCTGTCGTGACCCATCGAGTAGTACACACGCTCGCGGCCTTCGATAAGCCCGGGCAATATATCGTCGATGTCGGCGATAGGAAACGCATCGTCCAGACTCAGTTCAACGCGTGCGGCGTCGGGGCCCATTAGCACGCCGGTCCACAGCTCTTTTAGTTTGTCTTTCTCTTGGCAGAACAGCACGACTTCGCCCTGCTTACGCCCCGGCATTAGCGCGAGCAGCGCGTCTTGCTCGTCGAAGCCGGTGAGGTAATAGAAGTCGCTGTTCTGGCGGTAGTAATAGTCGGTGTCGTTGCTGCGAGTACGCGCGGGCGCGGCGGCAACCAGTGCAATACTATTTGGCTCCATTTGTGCCATTAACTCTTTGCGACGTTGCTGGTACTCGCGACTCTCTTCGTTGGTATGATTCATAGCTTCCTCATAGCAGGACAGATTTAAGCCCTAGGCTAACTCTTTCTTCTACGCAATTATAGCGCCATACACCCGACGCGCTGAGCACTTTACTTAGCGGACAGCCTTGATCCGATGCGGCGTTTTTTCGCCGCCAATGCGGCGACTGATATTGACCCCCGTAGACGCCGGCTCTATAGTAAGCGTCGCGAGCAACACCTCGAAAATTGCTCAGCTCTAGAGCCTAACAAGCGAGTTTTTTTGAAGTCTTTGTGGGCAAATCGCTATCATCGTAAATAGAATCCTGCAATGAACGAAGATCGCTTCCACTCTCTAAGCGCCAAGGTCGATGACCTTATCGAGCTGTGCGCGTCGTTAAAACGCGAGAACCAGCTACTTAAAGCGACCTCCGAAAATTGGCATATCGAGCGCCGCGAGCTGATCACGCAAAACAAAGAAGCGAAGGCGAAGTTGGAGTCGATAGTCACGCGTCTAAAAGCAATGAACGAGGCGTAAAGCAGACATGAGCGAACAACCTACCGCCGTACAGATTAAGATCCTCGACAAAGAATATCAGATCAACTGCCCACCGTCGGAGCAAGAGGCGTTAATGAAATCTGCGCGCTATCTCGATGAGAACATGCGCACGATTAAGAGCCGCGGCAATATCCACGGCGCCGAAAAAATTGCCGTCATGGCCGCACTCAATATCACTCACGATATGCTTCGAAAAAACCTCCTCATTAACGAAACTCGTCAGGCGAGCGCGCTGCAGCTGCGCAGTCTCGAAGAGAAAATCGACGCGGCACTCATCGGCGCAAGACAACTCGAACTCTAGTCTGCGATGTTCCTTTCGCCGTTCTTCGGCGCAAGCTATACTCTGCTCAAGTTCCCTAGGATATTCGCCAGCCAAAAGTGTTCTTGAGCCGATAATTGTGACCCCGGAGGCTTCTCGATAGATGTTGTTGTGCATGTCCGCTCGTCGGAAAGCCTTATGCATCGCGAGGGCCACCACCTGAACCTTTCGGTTCAGGGCAACTTTGGTAGCGGTATTTCGGGGGGCTTCACTCTTTCAGACCCTGTTTCTTCACTGCATGTTGTCCCCACGATGCCTGGAGAGACCTCGCGCAACCTTGTTCTGAGTTAGCTTTCGATATGGCGAGTGACAGCGAACAGTTTGTTTCGATGAACAGCGCCCAACTCAGAGCGCATTTTCGCGCCGCGCGCCGCGCACTCTCGAAAGCGCAGCAACGCGAGTCAGCGCAGCAACTGGCAGCACATTTTTGGCGCTCTGCGGCATTTCACCATGCCGAGTCGATCGCCTTCTACCTTGCAGCGGACGGCGAGCTTAGCGTGGAGTTTTTGCTCGAAGCGGCGCTCGCGGCGGACAAGCGCTGCTTTCTGCCTATCGCTAAAATAGACGACTGCTCGATGCGCTTTGTGCGCTATGAGGGCGATGCGTCTTCGCTTATCGTTAACGCCTGGGGCATTCCCGAGCCGGACCCCACTGGCGATACGATCGCGGCAACTGATCTCGACCTCGTCCTCGTGCCCCTGGTCGCCTGCGACAAACACGGAAATCGACTAGGCAGGGGCAAGGGCTTCTATGACCGCGCATTCGACTTTGTGCGCGCCTCCTCGGCGCCGGCGAATCCTCCCCTGCTAGTCGGCATCGCCCACGAATGCCAAATCTGTCCGACCCCGTTACCTCACGAAAGCTGGGATGTCCCCCTCGCAGCAATCGCGACCCCTACGCGACTGTTGGTTTCAGCAACGGAATCTGACTAACTCCTCCTAAGCCCACTCCCCTTTTTTGTTGCCCACTTTTTTGGCTGCTCTCTGACTGCTTCTGTAACTTCTGCCCTCACTCGCTTCTCCTTCGTTTTGCACTTCTCTCTTGCTTGTCTCAAAACACCGACTATACTACTGTATAAATAAACAGTATTTGCGGCACCATGCCGAAGGTTACTCGCGTGCAGGATTCATCAAAGCCATCAGAGTCATCAGAGCCATCGAAGTCATCGGACATCCTCCCCATCGAAGCGAGTAGCCTCGGCATGGGTGACAGCCTTAGCCGGCTGCTGGGCGTTAATGAATCAGATGGTGAAAGCTCACCGACTATCGAAGAGCTGCTCGAGAGCAACCGCAATCTCTGGCGGGGCCGTGAACATACAGGACTCTCCGGCGAGGCCATAGCGACTGGCTTTGCCGAGCTCGACGCTATGCTGCCGGCGGGCGGCTGGCCAATGCAGGGGATCATCGAGATTGTGAGCGAGCGCTGGGGTGTCGGCGAGCTGCAACTGTTTTTGCCTTTGATGCGCCACCTTATCGCACGCGGTAACTGGGTGCTCTGGATCGCGCCGCCTCATCTGCCTTACGCGCCGGGCTTGGCTCAGGCAGGCATCGATCTTAGGCGAATTTTGATTGTAGGCGGCGCAGAGACTCCGCTTAGATCTGAGGATTTTTACGGGAAGAAGTCAGCTCAAGAGCCGGTCTCCTCAGAGAGACTGTCGAGTAAAGAGGCACTTTGGAGCATGGAAAAAGCACTGCAAACCCAGCACTGCGGCCTAGTTCTGGCCTGGCATAGCCACCTCGCGCAGCCGACACTGCGCCGCCTGCAGCTCGCAGCGATTACCGGCAAAACTCTCGGGGTGTTGTTCATGAGTAAAAATAGTGAGCACTCACCTTCTTCTATGAGACTTAAAATCAAGGGGCTTTCCTCTGAAACTAGTGACACAGCTGGCGCCTACGCCGAGGTCAGTCTGCTCAAAGCGCGGGGGAGTTACCGGCAGAGCTCGGTGCGCATCACACTAGGCCCCCACTCTCAAACAGCCCCCGATGGCAGTGCGTCCAGCAACCTAACAAAAGCAGCGTCGACACAGCGAGGTTCTGATCATGATTAAATCTACTAGCCCCACGCAGCTCACTCTGTTGCCACAGCCGGATCGCCGCTCTGGCCCACACCAAGAAAACCATTCGGCGCTACGGAGCGCTCCATCGCCCGTGCAGCCTAGCGCAGAGCGCACTCGGTCGCGGCCTTTAAATCCGGTACCGCGAACAGCCCCGGCGAAGAAAAGCCGTCAGAGTCTCTGGTATTGTCTCTACTTACCCCAGCTCAGCACCATCGCGGCAGACGAGCAGCGCGAATGCCTCGACAGCCTCGCACAACTAGCGCAGGAATTTAGTTCGGCGATAAGCCTGCAGCCGCAGGCAATCGTCTTTGAGATCCGTAGCGGGCTCAAGTATTTCGGCGGCGCGGAATCTCTTCATGTTGGTTTTAGAGAAAGGGTTCGGGCGCTCCTCGTCACACGCTCTCTGCCACCCGAATTCGCCTATGCCGCCTGCCCGACTATCGAGGGCAGTCTGTTGCTCGCACGCGGAGGCGGTAACACACTGGTGTATCGCAAAGAAAATCTCAATTCGGCACTCGGCCAACTCTCTATCGAGACCCTGCAGCTTAAACCTGAGCCGCACAGGCGACTGATCAATATGGGTATAAGGCGTCTTGGTGACCTATGGCGACTGCCGCCGGCGGGACTCAGGCGACGCTTCGGCAGTGATTTCCTTGCCCTGATCAATAAAGCACTGGGCAAGGCACCAGAGCCGATTAAAAATTATCTGCCCCCGCCGGCGTTTGTGCATTCCTACGAGCTGCCCTATGAGGTTGAGAATCTGAACCGGCTGCGGCCCGTGGTCGACGAAATGATCGCGCAGCTTTGCGATTTTCTCCGCCATCGTGAGCTGTGTGCCAGCAGCATCGAGCTATCCCTGCTCCATGAGCGCCGCGAGGCAACTCAGGTCGACGTAGGTTTGCGGCAAGCGAGCCGTTCGCAGCAGCATCTCATGCTACTTATCGATACCCACCTCGACTCTCTGCAGATACCCGCGCCGGTTACAGCCCTGCGCCTAAAGGTCACGCAGTTCGATGCTTTCATGAGCCACAGCGAGTCGCTACTTATCGGTGCAGACGAGGCTCCTACCGAAAACACGGCTAACAGTCTTGCTCAATTTATGGAGCGCCTGCAGGCGCGTCTGGGTAACGAACAGGTCAAATCCCTCAGCGCTGTCGAAGAACACTGCCCCGAATACGCAAGCGAGTCGGTGCGCACCGGCCGCAATGAAACCTATCCGCTAGCGCTTGGCGGCAGTGGCGAGGCACCTGCGCCGAGCAACCCGCGCCCTCTCTGGCTTCTCGACGAGCCGCTGTTACTGTCGCTGCGCGGTGGCAGCCTCTACCATCGTCAGGCTATTACATTATTAAGCGGGCCCGAGCGCATAGAGGCTCGCTGGTGGTCGGGGGATGAGGTTTGCCGCGACTACTATGTCGCACGCGAAGGAGGCGGGAGCAGGCTGTGGATCTACCGTGAGCGCGGCGGCGAACGGCACTGGTATCTACACGGCTATTTCGCCTGAAGGCAGGCTGAGAATGCGCAAGGGAGAGAGTAGGCAGAGCCACTAGGTAAAATCTCGTGAAGAAAGCGACAGCTCGCCGAGCCAGCTCGTAAGGTCAACCAGATCGTCGGCAATCACATGAATCACACCGTCGCTCTCTTGCACCCTGCCCACAACGCCGATCAACATCGCTTGCCGCAGCACCGGCCGCAGACGCTCGCCCAGAGCGGGCCATACGACAACATTTATGTGCCCCGCCTCGTCCTCTAGGGTGAGAAAGGTCACGCCGGATGCCGTCATAGGGCGCTGCCGGCAAGTTACCAGACCCGCGATCTTCGTCATCTGCTCATTACCGAGCTGCCGAAGCTCCCCAGAGCAGCTCGCGCCGAAGCGGGCCAGGTGGTCGCGCAGCAGAGCGAGCGGATGCCTGCGCAAGGTAAATCCCGTTGCGGCATAGTCGCCTGCAACATTCTGACTTTCGCTCGCCAACGGCAGCATTACTCCGAGACCAAAATCGCTGTCGACATTCGCCGCGTCATCAAACAAATCTGCTGTCATGCGCGAATAGGAAGAGGAATGAGAAATAGAATGAGGAGAAGAGTGGCCCTGCGCCGTGATCACCCCCGCTGCATGCCAGAAGGCACGATGCCGATCTCCTGCCAGACCGCGCAGCGCGTCGGCGGCGGCCAGAGCTTCAAGGTCACGGCGATCGATTCCCGCCCGAAACACCAGATCCTGAATGGATATATAGGCGCCACCGCTGCGCGCTTCTACTATCGCCATCGCGGCCTGATCTGACAGCCCTTTGACCAAATTAAAACCGATCCGCAGCCGCCGTTGACGGGGGATGCGAACCTCGGCGGTTTCGACAGCCTCAAGCGAGCAGCTCACCATGCTCTTGTTAACCTCGGCAGGCACCACCTCAACCCCATGGCGCTGCGCGTCCTTAATCAGCTGCGCCGGCGCGTAGAATCCCATCGGTTGACTGTTAAGCAGCGCGCAACAAAAAGCAGCAGGGTGATAGCATTTAAGCCAAGACGAAACATAGGCAATCAGCGCAAAGCTTGCCGAATGCGACTCGGGAAACCCGTAGTCGCCGAAGCCTTTTATTTGATTAAACAACTGCTCGGCAAAACTCGGTTCATAGCCTCGATCGAGCATGCCCGTGACGAGTTTCTCGCGGTAGTGTTCTAACCCTCCCTTGCGCTTCCATGCGGCCATTGCGCGGCGCAGGCCATCTGCCTCGCCACCGCTAAATCCTGCGGCGACCATTGCCAGCTGCATTACCTGCTCCTGAAAAATAGGCACGCCGAGTGTTCGCGCAAGCACGCTTTTGACCGCCTCGCTTGGATAGCTGATCGCCTCTTTACCGCTGCGACGATTAAGGTAGGGATGCACCATTTCACCCTGAATTGGGCCGGGCCGCACGATCGCTATCTGAATCACGAGGTCGTAATAGCAGCGCGGTTTAAGTCGTGGCAGCATACTCATCTGCGCGCGCGATTCGATCTGAAAGACGCCAATCGTGTCGGCAGCACACATCATGTCGTAAACCGCGGGGTCCTCGGCTGGAATCCTCTGAATCGTCAGCGGCTCATCGCTGTATTCGCTCACCAAGTCGAGGCATTTACGCACTGCGCTAAGCATACCGAGCGCGAGCACATCGATTTTTAACAGGCCCAATGCCTCGAGGTCGTTCTTCTCCCACTGAATAATCGTGCGGTCTGCCATCGCCGCATTCTCGATCGGCACGAGATGAGTAAGCGGGCCTTGGCTAATAACAAACCCACCCACATGCTGCGATAGATGCCGCGGAAAACCGATAAGTTGACCCGCTAATTCAACGAGCAATTTTACCTTGGGGTCTGTCCTGTCAATCTGCGCATCGGCAAGCTGCTGCTCTAAGTTTTCGCCCCACCAGTAGATCGCCTTGGAGAGGTGGTCTAGCACGGCGTCTTCAAATCCAAGTGCCTTGCCGATATCGCGAATCGCCGAGCGCGACTGATAGGTGATCACAGTGGCAGCGAGCGCCGCACGGCCACGCCCGTACTTTGCGTAGATATACTGGATTACCTCTTCGCGACGCGAGTTCTCGAAATCAACATCGATGTCGGGAGGCTCATCGCGCTCTTTGGAAATAAACCGCTCGAACAACACGTCGACACGAGCGGGATCGACTTCGGTAATGCCCAGGCAATAACACACCGCCGAATTCGCCGCAGACCCGCGGCCCTGACAAAGAATGCGCTTGCGCCTCGCAAAGGCGACAATGTCATGTACCGTAAGAAAGTAGTGTTCATACCCAAGCTCTTTGACCAAGCCGAGCTCGTGCTCGATCAGATTGCGCACCTTAGGACTCACTCCCTGCGGCCAGCGCTCGCGTATCCCCGCCTCCGTTAGTTCACGCAGCCATCCGCTCGGCGTGTACTGTGGCGGTACGAGTTCGCGCGGATATTCATAGCGCAGTTCGTCGAGCGAAAAATCACAGGCGTCGGCGATGTTGATGGTTTCAGCAAGCAGCGCCGGTGGATAGAGTTTGGCCAGTCGTGCGCGGTCGCGAAGATGACGCTCGTTGTTAGGCTCGCCCGCATAGCCTAGCTTATTCAACGCTCGACCTAGGCGTATGGCCGTCAGCGTGTCCAGAAGCACGCGCCGACTCGGCTCGTGCATTAGCACACCTCCCGCCGCACACAGCCTGATGCCGAAACGCTCGCCGACCCGCGTTAGCCGCTGCAGCTCGCCGCGATCGTCGCCGCGCAGATGCAGCTGCACCGCCAAACGCAAATTGTTGCCAAACACTCTTTGTAGCCACGCGGCCTGAAAGGCATAACGCTCGGCGGCCTCGTCAGAATTAGGCAGCCACAGCGCAAAGCATTCCTCCGGCAGATTGTCTTCGACCATCTGCCTATCTAGCCAATAGTCGCCTTTCGCCGCTGCCCGTCGCGCACAGCTAATTAGATGGCTGAGCTGTCCATAGCCTCGGCGCGTGCGAGCGATGAGCACCAGACGAAGGTCGAGCGCTGTCTCGGAGATATCGACACAGCCCGACTCCGAGTCCTTAAACGGCGTAGATTTTAGGGCAAGCACCGTGCCTATCAGCAGCTTGAGCCCTCGCTGCTTGGCGGCACTATGCGCCCGCACGATGCCCGACAGAGAGCACTCATCGCATAGCGCGAGCGCCGAATAGCCGAGCGCGTGTGCCTGCTCTACAAGCTCTTCGGGATAGGAGGCGGCGCGCAAAAAACTAAAGTTGGATAGACTGTAGAGCTCCGCGTAGGCGGGCAGCTTAGCCAGCGTGTCTGACTGTGGGGTGCCTGGCTTTGAGGTGTTTGAAGGAAGGGTTTTGGGAATCATAACGCCGTCTCATAATACTGTTTAAATATACAGTATTATGAGACGGCGAAGAAGAATTTCTTAGAGGCTACTCGCCGCTTTCGCCAGCCGCTGCACGAGCCTCTTCCATACGCTCGCCGCGTAGGATGTTGGTCATGCCGTAATTGCCTTCGTGGCAGGCGTATTCGTACATCTGGCCATCGACCTTGGACATCGGCACGCGCGCCACGATTTTGTCTTTGAACGTGCTGGGGTCATCGACTGTGAATTCGTAATCGACCGTGAACTCGTCAACGCGAGTAAATCGCTCGGTTAGGAATTTGTCTTTTGCGCTACCGAACACGCTGAAGCTCTGCGTGAGATCGTTGAAATTACGCGTCTCGACGACCAGGGTATCGCCTTCCCAATAACCCCGCGAGTCACCCGTCCAAAGACGGATATCGTCGTCGATGTGTGCTTCTTTATTGAGTGGCACAATGCGCGCGTCGTGTATCATTTCGGTCATGATAACGACGGTGTCTTTATTCTGAACGATCTGAATATTGTTGTTATACATGCTCGGCGTGAAGGGAGGGCCTGAGTTGAAGCCCACGATGCAGCGCTCTGAAATACCACGGTCTTCATAAGAATCTTTGCCGATTCCGCCAACAACGAGCCGCACGGGACGCTCGCCTTCGATATCAGGTCCAAGACCCCCTGTCTGAACGACAACGCCTTCAACACGCTCGGGTATCTGCCCGTTAGTTGGGTAAGTGATCAGCGATGTGCGCAGATTGTCACCGCGGCCTGCTTGCTCAACCCAGAACGTGTTGTAGCCGCCAACGCCGTCGTTATTGAGCGCTTCATACTGCTTCTCAACGTAGGAGGCCAGCATGTCAGCCTGCTCCTGCGTCATGTACTCGTTATCGCCGAAAAGAGCCGGTCGAGTCATAGGAACGTTCGATGCGAAATTCCAGACGCCCTGCAGATCGGGTTGATCCCACTCTGTTCGCGGTGCCTTATAGTCAGCCGCTGAGGCTGTCCCAAAGGCAGCAAGCGCAATTGCTGATACCAATAACTTGAATTTCATAATCTTCCTCGAATTTTAACTTAATCTAAATTCTGGTGGTTCAAACGCCAGCTTGGCTGCCGCTTGTTTTCTCATAATTCTGGTTTACTTGCGATTCTTAAGAGCGATCGCTGGGGAGAACCCAAGTGTAAACGAACTGCCTTTCATTACAATACGTAGTAAGTAATCAGTAGTGATCATCAAATACAGCAGGCATTGATTCTGCCTGACCTAAACTAGCTGCTCCTCAGGCAGTGATCAGCGGAGTAATTACAATGGAACATCCCACTAAACCGGCCTCGGGCGATGAAGAGGCCCCCGAAGCGGTCGCCAAGCCTAAGAAAATCGTGCGCGAGGAGATCAAAGATCGCCATACTAGTCACTGGGACATGGACATGCTTAGCCGCGAGGAGCTAGAGGCGCTCATGACGCAAAAGCCGACCTCCAAACCCGACTAACGTCGTGCAGACAGTCCCGATTGATTACAACCCCGATTGGTTGCAGAAAGACACTTGTCCTACTTTCTCCCCTAGGCGTAGTATCGAGGTCTATCCAATTACAAAAGCCTCCATGGTTCTACACCATTAAAATAAGAGAGAGAAACGCATGATGAGCTTCACACGATCTACCGCGTTAACACCCCGCCCACTCACCTGCGCGCTCGCTGGCATCGCCCTCGCGATTAGCAGCTTTGCAAGCCACGCCGCCGACACTTGGCCCACTACCGAGGTGGGCGCCGCGGCAGCCGGCTTCAGCGAAGAGGGCATCGCCGCCTTAGACGCCGCGATGGCAAAGGTCGTTGCCGATCAAGACGTCGCCGGCATGGTCTGGTTACTAGCGCGCAACGGCGAGGTAGCGACATTCGAAAGCGCAGGCCTCGCACGCGTCGACGATCAAGCCCCGATGACGATGGACTCGCTCTTCCGTATCTACTCAATGACCAAGCCCGTTACCGGCGTCGCTTTGATGATGCTCTACGAACAAGGCTTGTGGAAATTCGACGACCCCGTGAGCCTGCATGCGCCAGAGCTAGCCGGCCTGAAAATCATGACCAGCTATGATGACAACGGCAACATGGAGCTTGTCTCACCGAGCCGCGAGCCGACGATGCGCGAGCTGCTCAACCATTCCGCCGGCTACGGCTACGGCCTCAGTGGCAATGATCCGGTGAATGCAAAATTCCGCGAAACCGGCGTGCTTGCCTCAGCCGACCTCGACGAACTGATCGCCAAAGTTGCGGATATTCCGCTTCTCTTTGAGCCGGGGGAGCGCTGGTCGTACTCAATTTCGGTCGATATTCAGGGCTATATCGTGCAGCGCCTCTCTGGCAAACGCTTCGGTGAATTCCTCGAAGAAGAAATCTTCGCGCCGCTTGGCATGAACGACACGCGATTTTTCGTCAAAGCGGAGGACGTGGGCCGTTTCGCCGAAGTCCATAATTGGGACAGCGAGCGTAACCGGCTCGTGCAGCGTCCTCATCGCACCGATCGGCCTAGCTATTTAGACCCTGAACGTCTCGAATCTGGCGGTGGTGGCCTCGTCTCATCAACCCACGACTACGCGCGCTTCTTGCAGCTACTCGTTAATGAAGGCGAGCTCGAGGGCACGCGCCTGCTGACCCCCGAAAGCATTCGCATCATGCGCACGAACAGCCTACGCGATGGGCTTAACCTGCGCGGCAGTCTGACGAGCGAAGGTCAGGCAGGTCAGGGATTCGGCGTGGATTTTGCGGTCATCACTGACCCCGAAAAAGCGAACTCGCCAAACAGCCCCGGCACCTACTATTGGGGCGGGGCTGCAGGCACCTGGTTTTGGGTTGATCCGGTTGAGGATATGTTCTGGCTAGGGATGATCCAAGCTCAGGGCGAAACCCGCCCGGGCGCAGCCGACATGCGCGGCATCGCTGCCGATATCATCTACGAGAGCCTACTCGATTAAGCGCTTAGAAAGAGTAGCGAGAAACTAGAGAGTGCGATGCAAACGCCAAGGAGACAACTAGCAACGACAAAAGCGCACCGTCGGTGCAACGCTGCCTGCGTGCTTGTCTTCGCGTGCACCGCATTCGCTCTTAGCACTTTCGCAGCAGAGGCACCCAATCATTTCAACGAAACGCGCGCTCAGGCGCTTCTTCTAGCCGGTCAGGCCGCGCTAGAGGACGGCGACCTGACCCTCGCGCAAACCAACCTAGACCAAGCAATCCAGCTTCTCAAGATCAACGAAGGGCTCTATTCGACCGAGCAGCTGGCGCCGATCGAACAGCTCATGTGGGCTCAAATGCGCGCCGGGCTCTGGACTCAGCTCGACACGAGTCTTGGGTACTACTACTGGCTCTTGGAGCGCATCGAGGCAACGACGCTCGACGCACAGCTCGCCATCGCTAAAAACATGCGCAGCCTCTATCTCGAGGCCGCTGCGCACCCCAGCAATCCGATGCCGCCGCGGCATCTCAGTGCAGCGCTGCGCACGAACTGGCAGACTATTAGCTATATAGAAGCCACGTTGGGCGCACAACACTCAGCTCTGATCCCTTGGCTTTACGACGGACTGCTCCTCCAGTTTATCGAGAGCCGTTTAAACGAGCGACAGGGGCTCACCAATTATCAATACAAAACCGATGGCAGCGAGTTTATCAGCGGCTGGTCACTGTCACGCAGAGAGGCTAAAGAGGCGAGTCATTCGATTGGACTGTCGCTACTCGACAGAATAGAGACACTCTCGCGCACCTCGATTCAAGCAGAGAGCGCGCAAGCGGATGGTCGAGGAAACACCTCGGCAAGCGATGACCCGCGACTTCAGCAGCTCGACGCCGCGCTGGCGCTTTATCGAGGAGACTGGGAGAGGCTGTCGAATAACGAAAACGGCGCTGGGGAGTACTACGCAGAAGCCGACAAGCTCGTCACATTTCGCAACGTGCCGCGCGCGCCCGAATTCCTTCCTCGTGGTTCTTTCGAGACTGACCCAAAGGTTCTCGCAGGCGCAACCAACGCATCAAGAGACACGGCTGTGCAACCCTGGGCAGAGCGCTTTCCGGGCGTGACCCAACGGGTAATCAACGCACTCGCGAGTTCGGGAGGAAGACTATGAAAAAGCGCTGGTTTTTACCCGTTTCGGCTTTACTCGCCGGCATCCTCCTCAGCGCCTGCGCCGCAAAGCCCGGTGGCTATGTCCGCAAACTGCCCACTGACGCCGAGGTGGCGCAGTACAATGCCTCCGTCGAGCCGGAGGAGCGCATCGTCTGCCGGCGCGAAACGCCTGTCGGCACCAACGTGCCTCGTAGAATGTGTCGGTATATCCGCGACATCGAGGAAACCTCACGCTTCCACCGCGAGCAACTTAAGCGCGCTCTTCGCTGAATCTTTCTAGCCAAAAAGCCCCCAAAAGCAATTGCACAGACGATTCTTATCCCTGTATAGTCTATGAGTTCAGCGCAAATGTGCAGGTTTTTATTGTTGAGAGAGAGTCTGCCTTACTCTTTCTGAATTAACTAAAGACGCAGTCCGCTGATATAAATCACACATTAATTACTTGTAAAAAGTAAGGGAGTAGACGTATGCGCAGAATTTGCCCCAACCCACGCAGGGCGATTACACTCGCGGTGATGGCGGGCCTCAGCTTCCAAGCGGCCGCACAAGACGCCGGCATCGAGGAGGTTATAGTCACCGGTTCCTACATTAAAGGGTCCCCATTAGACGCACCATCGCCAGTAACCACAATCGACCGCGATAGCATTGAGTCACAGGGTGCGTCCGGCATATGGGACTTGATTCGCAACCTCGACGTGAACCAGGGTTCAGACACCAGCACCGCTGGTACTAACGACGCCGGCCAGCTCACTGGCACTGCCTCGATTAACCTTCGCAATCTGGGCGGTAATTCGACACTCACGCTAATCAACGGCAAACGCTTCACGCCAGCCGCGGTAGTTACGAGCTCGGGTCAGGAATTCGTCGACATCAATACGATCCCTCTTGTTATGACAGACAGAGTCGAAGTACTCACCGACGGTGGGTCGGCTCTATATGGCTCCGATGCGGTGGCTGGTGTGGTGAACCTCGTCATGCGCACCGATTTCGAAGGCATCGAGCTCTTTGCCGACACTCAGGGAATCGAGGAATCAGGCGGCACTTACGAAAATACGTTTAGTGGCATCTGGGGCACAAGCTTCAACGAGGGCGCAACACGCCTCGTGATCTCAGGCGAGTACTTCGAACGAGATCCGGTAAAGCTCGAAGACGCGCAGTATTTCGAGGCAGGTCGCACAATAGCGAATGGTGCAGTTGGAGCGTTTAGAGTCAGTGGGCCACTGGGCGCAGGGTTCAATCGAGCCTACATCGATCTTCCGTTAACTCAGCAGCAAACCATGGAGCGCATGACGCTTGGAGAGTCTGTCTCAGGAACCGCAGGGGTTGTCTTCTCTGATCCGCTTTGTGAATCATTGTCCGGTGAGGCCGGCAATTTTTATGTCGACAATACCTACACCGAATTTGGTCGACGCACAGGGAATTGCTCTGAAAATAACCTCGACAATCAATTCATCTCGATAGGGCAAGAGCGAGCCAGCCTCGCAGTATCGTTTGAACACACTTTCAGTGAAGGTGCAGAGTTCTACTCCTTTTTACAACATTCCGAAATTGATACTACCAGAGAGTGGGATGGGATAGCGTTCTCTCGTACATTGCACCTGGTCCCTGGTCCTGCGACTTTGGGCTTACTCGCACCTTATGCCGGGAATGCACCTGTTGCAGCGCCCGCAGCAAACAACCCTAATCTCGCCTCCAACGGCGGATTCGGAGAGGGGTACTACGGCGGTGGGGTCCAGACAGGATGGCCTAGAAATGGTGAGGGTCAGATAACGCGAAACATGACCTCAGGCGTGCAAGCCGGATTACGCGGTGAATTTTCGATCAACAATGATCGCGTGTTAAACTATGATGTTAGCGCCTCATGGAGTAGCTCCAGTATTGAGCAGGATTACAGAACCCTAATCAGAGATCGTACAGAGCGAGCATTAGTAGGCTTGGGTGGCGCAAATTGTACTCCCAACGGCACGCCAAACCTTAATTACGAAGCTATTCCAGCCCTCTCGGGTTTAGCTGCTCTCACTGGGCTGGTATTCCCAAACTATGTGCTCAACACAAAAGAGACGCAGTCATTAGCCTTAACTAGCACGAATCATGGCCAGGACGGATGCCAATTCTTCAATCCGTTCTTGACGTCTCTGACTGATCCCAGCCTAGCCAATGATCCAGCGCTAATCGACTGGATGCAAGCAGACATCCTTCGCTCTGACAAGCGCAACTCGCTACTTGTATTGGATGCAATCGTATCCGGCGAATTGTTCGAAATGGATGGTGGCACTGCAGCCTTCGCCGCAGGCCTTCAGCGCCGCGAACGCAATGCAAGAAGCATCGCGCCTGAGATTAACCTCCCGGGCATAACCGTCATCAGTGGCTATGAGCCAGGATTATTCGGTGCTCCAAATCAGTTCTTAACGGAAATCACTAACAACTTGGAATGTTCGAACTGCGCCTTTAATTTCGATGATACAAGGAACGTTAATGCCGCCTTCCTCGAGCTTTCGCTGCCGTTTATTGACAATGTGGAAACGCAAATAGCGCTGCGTTGGGAAGACTATGGGGGCGCAATCGGTAGCAACCTTTCTCCCAAAGTCGCCATGAGCTGGCGCCCGATGGAAGACTTGCTGCTACGTGGCTCTTACTCGCAGTCGTTCCGAGCACCTAACATTGGTGTCGTGAATCAGGCGTTTGATGCATTCGGCACGACTATTCTTGATCCTTTACGCAATCAAGATGTCCGAGCTGGATTGCTCCCTCCGACCACCGAGAATGCGTTAGCGAATAGCAGCTACACTGTAGGATCTCCGAATCCAAATTTGGGCAATGAAACCGCAGACACCTACAACATCGGCTTCCAGTGGACACCTAGCGGTAAGCTCGACGGCCTTCGCGTTGGCGCCGATATCTGGCGATTCGAAATAGAAGACCGCGTACTTCCGTTGATTCCAAGAGCGGCGATCAATCCTGAGATAGAGAAATTCCTATCTGTTGTAGGTGACCCTACTAAGTACATATTGAATGACACTATCGATATTGATAACCGAGGACCCGATGGCCAGCCGGTAGCTTGTAACCCCGATGACATCGCTGCCCAGTTTGGCGCGGGCTCGCCAGAGCGTAGAAACTGCGTTGTTAATCCTGCAGCCTACGTTGTGGATGGCGTTCAGCGCACTGCTAACGATGATAACGGTGGTCTAACCACTTTGGTGCTTCCAGCTGTGAATTCTGGAAACTTCGAAGTGCAAGGTATCGATGTATCGCTCGGTTACTCGTGGAGCTCCAACTACGGTATGTTTAACCTCGGCCTGAACTATACGCATGTAGATCGATACTTGGTTAAGAACGTGCCTGGTCTAGAACTCGGACTGCAGTCTACCGGAGTTTTCGATGCTGCTGGAGTAGACGGTGAAACAGCTATTGTGCGCGAGGTTCCGGATAACAAAGGAACGATCACCGTAAACTGGGCAAAAGATAACCACAGAGTCGCATTGTTTAATCGGCACATTGGGTCCTTCCAAGTTCTGTCGCACAATCAGTTTATGCAGAACCCTCAGAATACCGACGTTCTGAAATCTTTCGCCAAGCCGAAGGTTGATAGCTACAACACAATCGATCTGCAATACAGCTACACGATGGCGTGGGACAACAGCAATCTCGGAACGAGCGTATTCACGGTGGGCGTCAATGACCTCACAGATGCAGATATTCCTCTCTACAGACGAGACGATTACAATGCCTCTGTCTTCGATGCTCGCGGTCGCCGCTGGTACGCGCGTATTCTGCATCAGTTTTAGACCTTAGATTAATTAAGCTTAAGCCTTAAAAGAGGACAAAAAGCCCGAAGCCTGCCTAGTAGTCTTCGGGCTTTTTCCTTTAAGCTCAAGTTCCGATTAAGCGCCCACCCTGTCCTCGGATAGGATAGGCGCTTTTTTAATGGCTGTGATTTTTTCAGTTATACTCTCCTGGTTCTTCCGACTTACGGCACCCATGAGAACCCATGCGTCATTGCGTCGGCACCCAATTCAGCTCTACTGGAGAATTCGATGAACACCAGAATGAAACTATTACCTGCACTTATTGCTCTCGGTCTCGGCCTTGGCGCCTGCAGCGACGACGCCGCGCCTCTTGCCTCTAACAGCGACAACTCTGAAGCGGTCGTAGCATCTGTGCAACCCGAGCTCGGCAATTTCGGAATCGATCTTAGCCAACAAGATCCCAACACAAAGCCCGGCGACGATTTTTTCCGCTTCGCTAACGGCAAATGGCTCGACGAGT
>JALRKV010000020.1 GCA_023254735.1 Pseudomonadales bacterium
GTCGCGACGAGTTCGCTCGTGCGCGAATCCGACATCAGCATGCTAACCATGGCTGGCCAAGAGATCGGTGTTGCATCAACCAAAGCGTTTACTACGCAGCTCACCATACTCCTCGTTCTCTCAATCGTGCTTGCCCGCCGCACAGGTCTCAGCGCGGCGTACGAAGCCAAGCTCGTCAAGGAGCTCCACAAACTACCCAGCATCGTCGAGAAAACCTTAGGGCTGCGTAAGCAAATAAAAACGATTGCGAAACAGTTTAGCGACAAACACCATAGCCTTTTTTTGGGGCGCGGTATTCAGTACCCGGTCGCGAAAGAAGGCGCGCTTAAGCTAAAAGAGATTTCGTATATTCACGCCGAAGCCTATCCGGCTGGTGAGCTTAAACACGGCCCCCTCGCGCTGGTCGACAGCAAGATGCCGGTCGTGGCCGTAGCGCCCAACAACGATCTATTGGGTAAGCTCAAAGCGAACCTCTCGGAGGTAAGCGCTCGCGGCGGCAAGTTATTCGTTTTCGCCGACGAGAGTATTGGCTATCAGTCCGAGAAAGGCCTTAAGGTAATAAACGTCCCACGCTGCTCTGAGGTGCTTGCCCCGATTGTTTTCACTGTTCCCCTGCAGCTGCTTTCATATTATGTCGCTATTACAAAAGGCACCGATGTCGACCATCCGCGTAATCTTGCGAAGTCGGTTACGGTGGAATAAACCGAGTAGAACTTAAATCAATGAGTAAAGCGCCCAAAAACACTAACAACGCCGGAAGCTGGATCGCAATAGGTACGGCGATTGGCGCAGCGATTTTCGCCTTAACGGGTGACCCAGTATGGATCGGGGTAGGTGTGGCACTGGGTGCGGCATTAGGCTCTGCGAGAGCCGATAAAACGAAAGAGAAACACTGATATCAATAAATATTCCGTTGTGACAAGGCAGGACAGCTTCGAGCGTATTCATTACGTCGAGCACGTACTCACAGGACAGGTATTCGAGCGTTGGGAGACAAACTTTCATGCGCCTGACGACCCACTCATTATTGCAATCGATCCGGCTGAGTACTCTGTCGATGATTTGCTTTATAGCGACACCGAGATACTCTTTAGCGAGTGGCGCGAGCGCGATGATGCTGCTCTCATTGATCAGTTCCGACTGATCATCGGAAAATACAGTCTGCCGCGTGAAACGCATACCGATGATCAGGGATGGAATATTCCCGAGGACCTTTGGGAGTCCTATGAGGAGTTCGAAGACAGTGGCTATGCAAACGACGAGTGGCGTCAGATCGACAGCGAAATACTGTTCACCCCGATAGCGCTCGAACCCGTAGATTATTAAAGCAGGCGCGACACTATGACCACAATCGGCACTCCCTTCAGCCCGTCCGCAACCAAAGTCCTACTGCTCGGTTCCGGTGAGCTTGGCAAAGAAGTGGTGATAGAGCTGCAGCGCCTCGGAGTCGAGGTTATCGCGTGCGATCGGTACGCGAACGCGCCTGCAATGCAAGTTGCCGATCGAAGCTACACCTTTTCAATGCTGGATGCGGTCGAGCTCAGGCGGATAATCGAGCTTGAGCAACCTCACTATGTCGTTCCCGAAATCGAGGCTATCGCCACTCAGACCTTGGTGGAGCTCGAGGCCGAGGGCATCAACGTGGTGCCGAGTGCGCGCGCCGCGCAGCTTACAATGAACCGCGAGGGCATTCGACGGCTCGTTGCAGAGGAGTTGGGCATTGCAACCTCTGCCTATCGGTTTGCGGCGACGTTTGATGAGTATAAAGAGGCCGTTGCGGCGGTTGGAATTCCGTGTGTCGTCAAGCCGATAATGAGCTCCTCCGGCAAGGGTCAAAGCACGGTTAAGACCGAGGCTGATATCGAGCCGGCCTGGCAGTATTCCCAGAAGGGCGGACGCAGCGGCGCCGGCACTGTCATCGTCGAAGGCTTCGTCGATTTCGACTACGAGATTACACTGCTCACCGTGCAACATACCGATGGTGTGAGTTTCTGCGAGCCTATAGGCCATCGGCAGGAAGACGGTGACTATCGCGAGTCTTGGCAGCCGCAGAGTATGTCGGAGCTTGCATTGGGCAAGGCCAAGGAGATTGCACAAAAGGTAACAGGCGCGCTCGGTGGCCGCGGACTATTCGGTGTTGAGCTGTTTGTAAAAGGCGACGAGGTGTTGTTTAGTGAAGTGTCTCCGCGTCCGCATGATACGGGCATGGTCACGCTCATCTCGCAAGATCTCTCGGAATTCGCCCTGCATGCCCGCGCGATTCTCGGGCTGAGTATTCCGGCGATTCGTTTCTATGGCCCCTCCGCCTCGGCAGTGCTATTAGTCGAAGGCGAAAGTACACAGATTAGCTACGGTAACCTGAATGCGGCTACTGCTATACCGGACACAGCGATTCGCCTTTTCGGCAAGCCCGAAGTAAGCGGCACGCGGCGCATGGGCGTTGCCCTCGCACGCGCTAAGACTAC
>JALRKV010000053.1 GCA_023254735.1 Pseudomonadales bacterium
GATGCAGTCTCGGTATCGAGGCACAAAAGGCGACTCTGGCGGCGCTGCTCGGCAGGGTAGTGAGCGATGAGATGTTCGGGCAACTCGAAATCGAAATCAGACAGCTGCATGGGTGCTGGGTCCTTTAATACGCGGCTCTTAGTGTACTTCCGCGCGCAGTTTACGCGCTCACCTCATGCATCACCACCCGAACAGTGCAACAAGCTAACCGATATGAGCGCGCATTATCACATTGCGAAGCGCAGGTAGGCTGCTATAATCGCGCTCGTCTTAACGACTCTGTGCCAGTGTGGTGAAATTGGTAGACACGCCGGATTCAAAATCCGGTTCCTTTGCGGGAGTGGCGGTTCAAGTCCGCCCACTGGTACCAACAGAGTTCTGCACCGCTTAAAACTTCTCTCGCCAAGTTAACTCAGCATTGCTAAAGCAGACGCGTTTACTCGCTAACACTTCAACGTGCGGCAAACTTAAACCCGTTCGGTCCTCGCAATCCTCTCGCTTGCTGAGGGACGTCGTATCCGGTGAACACTTCCTTTAAAGCGAGTGAGTTGCTACCTTTACGCGGCGATAATTCTGCCCTCGCTTCCCCACCTCAGCGGAAAACACTAAGCAGAATTTAACGAACAAGAAATCAACCGCTTAAGCAGACACAAAGGATTAAACCCATGGCCACACACAAAATAGCGCTACTCGACGGCGATGGCATCGGCCCGGAGATCATGGCCGAAGCAGTAAAAATTCTCGACCTAGTTGCGCAGCGCAACGAGATCGACTTCGAACTTGTCCATGGCGCTTTTGGCGCTAGCGCCTACTTCAGCCACGGGGATTCGTTTCCAGAGGAAACCAAAAAACTCTGTGACGAGGCAGCAGCAATCTTAAAAGGCCCGATAGGGCTCAATCACGAGGAGTCGAAAAAAATTCCCGTCGATATGCAGCCAGAGCGCGGCGCCCTGCTTCCACTGCGTCGCCGCTTCAACACGTTCGCGAATTTTCGTCCAGTTTACCTGCCCCAGAGCCTTGCTCATTTCTCGCCGCTCAAGCCTGAAATCATTGGTGATAACGGTATCGATATGATCATCATCCGCGAACTCGTCGGCGGGCTGTACTTTGGCAAGAAAGAGATGGGAGTAAACGCCGAGGGTAAACGCTACGTTGTCGAAAATCTTGAATACGACGAAGACCAGATAGCGAATATTGCACGCGTTGCATTTGACACCGCACAAAAGCGCAAGAAAGTGCTGCATAACATCCACAAGTCCAACGTCTTAAAATCTAGCGTGCTGTGGAACGAAATAATAGACGAGGTCGGTGCAGACTATCCCGACGTGAAGGTCGTGAATATTTTGGTTGATGCCGCGGCGACCTACCTGTGCTTGAATCCAGGCCAGTTCGACGTGATGGTGATGGAGAATATGTTTGGCGACATCTTAAGCGACCAGGCAGGCGGCATACTCGGCTCCCTCGGCCTCATGCCCTCGGCGTGCATTGGCCCAGAAAAAGCTTACTATGAACCCTCACATGGCTCCGCGCCTGACATCGCAGGCCAAGGCATTGCCAATCCATACTCGATGATCGGCTCAGTTGCGATGATGCTCGAAATGAGTTTTGGCATGGAGGCTGAGGCCAAGAATGTCTGGCATGCAATGCAGGAAGTCTTTGCTCAGGGCAATTCGACCCCCGATCTTTCCAAGCCCGGCGCTGGCGTAAACATGATTAGCACGAGCGCCTTCGGCGATCTCGTTGCTGCTGAACTTGCAAAATGCCCCAAAGTCTAGTGCGGTATTTTGAGCAGGGTAATTTGCACCCCCATCTACCGCCGTTTTGAACTGAGAGCATCCCAGCTTGCCTTAAACAAAAAACGCCCTCAACTGGGCGTTTTTTTGCCACCTAGGGAGCGAAGGCGTCGGCGTGCATTCTCAAATTAATCATGCGCAGCGTCGCTTTGACCGCGGCGAGCACCTGATTAGAATCGACGCCTCGTGTTTTGAAGTCCTGCTCCTGCCATTCCCACGTGATAATACATTCGGTTAGTGCGTTAATCTTTCCACCCCGAGGAATGTGCACTTCGTAGTCGATCAGGGCAGGCATATCGAAACCTGTCGGCGCTAGAATTTTTTCGATCGCATCGAAGAACGCGGCGAATCCGCCATTGCCTGAGCCGGAACCCTGCGCCTCTTCGTCTCCGATTTTTACGCGGATGCTCGCAGTACTCTCTACATCGAGACCGCTGTTTATGTAGCAGTTAAGAAGCGAAATATGATCAAAATCTCCGCTCTGCATAACGTCTGCAATGATAAATGGCAGATCTTCGGAGGTGATAATCTGTTTTGAATCACCAAGCCTTACCACGCGCTCGAGCACCTTCGCTTGATCCTCTTTGCTTAGGCTAATGCCCAACTCATCGAGATTATTGATGAGCGAGGCCTTGCCGCTCATCTTGCCCAACGCGTAAACGCGCTTACGTCCGAATCGTTCTGGGCTCAGATTAGTGACATAGAGATCGCCTTTCAGGTCGCCATCCGCATGAATGCCGGCGGTCTGCGTAAAGACATCTGCTCCCACAATTGGCGTATTAGCGGCGATCCACTTGCCAGAAAAATTTTCTACCATACGGCTTAAGGTGCTGATACGCGTCTCATCGATGGCAAGCTCCATACCCATTTTATCGCGCAGCGCTACGGCGACCTCGGCAAGCGAGGCATTACCCGCCCTCTCACCCAGGCAGTTTATTGTGCAGTGAATCGTGTTGATACCCACTTCAACCGCCGCTAATGCATTTGCGGTTGCGAGGCCATAGTCGTTATGCGGGTGGAAATCGAAGGTCTGATCAGGAAAGCGTGCCATCATATCGGTAAGCGACTCACGGACTTCCTCGGGCGAGAGTAAGCCCAGCGTATCTGGCAGCAAATAATGACCGATACCCAGAGACTTGGTGGCCTCGATAAGGCCGAAAACATAGTCTGGGCTGTCGGCGTAACCATTCGACCAGTCTTCTAGATACATATTCACGCGCAGCCCTTTCTCATGCGCGTAGGCGATAGTTGCCTCAATATCGGCAACGTGCTGTTCGAGGGTTTTGCTTAACTGTTCGCGGCAGTGCTTTTCGCTGCCTTTGGCGAGCAAATTTATTACCTTTCCACCGGCACTAACAATCCAATCAACACTGCGCTTACGATCGACAAAGCCGAGCACCTCGACACGATCAACGAGGCCATGTTCCGCCGCCCACTCGGTAATCTGCGCCACCGCCTGCTTTTCCCCGTCGGAAACACACGCCGAGGCGACTTCAATGCGATCGACTTTCAGCGACTGCAGCAACGCACGCGCGATGCTCACTTTCTCGCTGCCGGAGAAGGATACACCCTGAGTCTGCTCGCCGTCGCGGAGCGTAGTGTCTAGTAACTGAATGCGGCGAGCATTGGGTTTAGAATTCATAGCGCTGTCTCTAATGTGTGGCGGCCCTGTTCGTCACGGCTCGCTGAGTCTAGCAAAGTCGATAGCCTGTGTTAATCGCTCTGCAAATTTTCGTTACCGCGGGTTTTAGGTAGTGTGAGAATTCGTGGGAGTACGCAACTTACCTGTTTTTTATGCAGGCTCTTACCAATCGGCGCATGTAATAACGTAGAATATAGGCCACCCGATTCACTAACCTAGCCTGAGAGCAACCCAATTGACCGTTGAAAATACGCAGCCCAACAACGAAGCCGGCATCACTACCCGTACCGACGAATCCACTTACCCGCGCGCAGGTCTTCCCAGACGCCTCGCGGCGTTGCTGTACGATGGCTTTCTGGTGTTTGCAATGTGGATGTTCATTGGCTATGCCATGCTGGGTATTTTTGGAACCGACAGCAATCAGGTCGTGGACGGCGTGGTTCAGACAGACTCTGTGGTTAGCACGCTCACGTTCCTTTTGATGGTTGCGAGTAGCTCGGGGTTCTATCTCTGGTTCTGGACTCGAAGCGGGCAGACTCTGGGGATGATTTCTTGGCGCCTCAAGGCGGTCTCACTCGATGATCGACCGATGAGCGTGCGTCAAGGCATTATCCGATTTTTCTCAGCATGGCCTGCATTCTGGCTCGCCGGACTCGGCTACCTCTGGCTCTACTTCGACAAAAACAACGATGCGCTGCATGACAAACTGAGTGCAACCAAAGTTGTTCTCATGCCAAAAGGCTACAAACCCTTCGAGAAAAGCGCTACGTAGCTTCCGCTATCGCACCCGCAACATCGACGCCACGCCCAGCGCCGCGCAGCTCACAATGGGCAGCAATACGGCAAACAGCGGATCAATACCAAGCAGCAGACTCGCCGGCTCCAAAAGCTGCTGTAGTATCGTGAATAGCAGGCCAACGCCGATCGCGACGAAGACTCTAAAGCCCATTGTCGCTTCGCGCAGCGGGCCAAAAACAAAAGACACGGCCAGAAGTACGAGCGCTAGCGTCGCGAGCGGCTGCAGTAGTTTCCCCCAAAAATTCAGCATGTAGCGATCTGCATCCAGCCCCTGAGACTCGAAGAAGCGCGCAAAATTATAGAGCCCGCTGATCGACTGCCTGTCGGGCGCTACAAGCAGAACCGCGAGCAGTTCTGGGGAGAGATCAACCCGCCAACTCTCACTTGCACGCTGCGCCGTTTCTACCGAATCGGGCAGAAAACGCGTCTCAGAAACATTCTCGAGCTGCCAGTAACCTCCCTCTTCGGTGATGTAAGCAGCGCGTTGCGCGAAACTGATGTGCGAAAGGCTTATCCTTGACGCTGATTTCGACTCCACGGGGTCGGTCTTATCGGTTGTAAGGCGATAACGCGAGACGCCATAGAGCGTCTCACCTCCGGGGGCGATCGCATTAATATGGATGAATTCATCACCTATGCGGCGCCAGCTTCCTTGCCCCGCGTCGATAGTCTGAACACCGCTGCGCAGCACCGCCTTAGAACTCTGAGCAGACTGTTGCAGCGACGGGGCAACGTATTCGCCAAGGATGAGACCTGCAAACATCACGATAAACGCCGGTTTCATGACAGCCCACACCAACCGCCAAGTGCTCACACCCGCGGACTGAATCACGATGAGTTCATTGTGCGACGCCATGATCCCGAGGCCAATCAAACTGCCACCGAGGGCGGTGAATGGGAGCAACTGGAAAATCCGCGAAGGAAGCGTCTTCAGCACGTACAACAACGCCTGCGAAGACGTGTAGGCATTTTCACTGTCGCCAAGCTCCTCCACCAATGCGAACACCACATCGATGCTGAGCACGAGCGAGATGACCACTAGCATCGCGAGCAACACGCGTTTGCGGATGTAGACATCGATAAGCGTCATTGGTTTGCTCGTCATTAGGTCGCTCTCGCTAGGCTGCGCTTGGATGGCGTCAGAAATCCATTTGCAGCAAGTGCAATGAATAGGAACGCACCATGAACCCACCACATACCGAGAGCCGGAGATAATTCACCAGCGGATATCGCGTCGCGGCAGTACTGCAGCAGCACGAAGTACGTCGCATACAGTAGAGCCGCTGGGACTAGGCGCGAATAGCGTCCCTGCCTTGGCCCCACTCGACTCAGCGGCACGGCAATAAGCGTGAGTATTGGGACAAGCAGAAGCGTCGCAATGCGCCACTGTAATTCGGCAACTCTAGCGAGGTCGGCGCTACCGAGTAGCTCAAGAGTCGTTAGCGTTTCTTCCTCTAAAATCAGCTCACGTTCACGCGCATCGGGGAGCCTGATTGATTGGGTCTGAGAGCGGCTAACCGTAAAATCTGCAGCACCTGCGAGCCCCTCATACTGCGCGACGTTACTCAACAGCATAAATCGCGAGCCATCTGCCTCGACCACGGGTCTTGCGCTTTCGGCGATCAGAATTCTTGGCGTGGCATCGGCGCCCGTCGCGACAAACACGCCTAGCAGCTGCCGCTGACCGGCAGCCGAGGTCAGTACCCGCTCTGCGTGTGTGACGCGCGCACCGCCGCCAAAGCTCTGAAACTGACCTGCAACGATTAGATCGACCTCGGTTAGATTTTTCTGCGCCTGCAAAACCTCCTCTGTCTTGCGCACGCCCCAAGGTGCGAGCACCAATGAAAGGGAACCGACGAGAACCACTACCAGCGCAGCAAAACCTAGACTCATAGAAACGAGTCTCTTCTCACTAAAACCGCTGGCTATTAGCACCACCATTTCGTTCTCAGCGTACATCCGCCCATATACGAGCAGGATTGACAGAAAAAACGCGAGAGGGACGATGACGAGGAGGAAATCGGGAAGCCGGAAGACTATCAGCAGGAGCAGCGCGTCTGTGGCAAGCTCGCCCGCGACCGCTTGACCCAAGTACTGAATGAACCGTCCAGTAAGCGCCACTATTAAGAGCACAAGCGTGACGGCTGCCATTGCTTGCAAAAGCTGCCGGCTAAGATAGCGAAATACGATCAATCGGACTTGCTCCGCAGGTTGGAAAGGCTCAGAGACAAGTCTAATCGATTTAGCGCAGGGACGTTAGTCTCGCTAGGCCACCCTTACCTGAGGCATTTCGACTCGTGTCTTGAAAGCAGCGGGAACATCGGCGAGTTGGTGCTTATCGAAGTCCATGAAAACAACGCCTACCTTCGCCTTGCACACGATTTGATCGAGCGCTGCGTTGGTGACGACAAAGCCAATATCGCAGCCATAGCGGGTAAACTCACCCACGGAGACATCAATGACGAGAGTGTCATTCGCAAACGACTCCGCCCGATATTCAATCGCGAAGTCGGTAACGACAAGGCCCAGACCGTAAATATTGCCTTCAGTGAAGCCGAGATCACCCAGCATTTGCAGTCTTGCTTCGTGTAAGATCGCGACCATTGCTGTGCTGTCTAAATGCTTCGCGTAGTTTAAATCGCTAATCCCCACTTTTCGCTCCATGCGAAATCGCGGATTATCGGGAGTACTTACCTTAATTCTCGGCATCTAAACTCTCCTTAATTCAACACTATTAGCTAAGACCTGTGACCATCGCGAGAGTTCCCAATTAAATGCATTTACGTGACTTCACAGTTTGCAAAAAGTAGACCGTGATACCAGCACGAAACGTTCACAATAAGATTCGACAAAATTCGCTTAAAAGCAGCCTGAAAATTTGCATAAGCCCCTGAAACTCCCTAGGATTATCGACCTAGAACGAGCCCCACTCCAGATTCCCAATAGGACTACCAATGAAAACTGCTCTCAAGACTAGTAACCCCGTTCGCCTTGCTACTGATTGCCTCGTTATTGCCGTTGGCGCTAAGAGCAAACTAAGCGAAGAGGCCAGTGAAATCGACAAAGCCAGCGGCAAGCGGCTCTCAGGCATTCTGTCGAATGGCGACTTCGATGGCAGCTTAGGCTCAACGCTTTTCCTGCACGGGCTTGCGGGCATAAAAGCGAAGCGCGTTTTACTCGTCGGCTGCGGTGAGCGCACCAAACTCTCTTTAAAGGAGGCTAAAAAACTCCTCGCAGGTGGTGCAAAAGCCTTGCTTGCTAGCCAAGCGAAGGATGCGCATCTAGCGCTCGCGAGCCTTACACTCGCAGACGCAGATTATTATTGGCTTGCCGAGCGAGCAGCACAGGAGCTCGTAGAGGCGAGTTACACCTACAGCACAACGAAAAGCACGAAGGCAAAGCCAACGTCTCTCAAGTCTGTGAGCCTCGCGGCACCAAAAGGCACGTCCAAAGCGAAAATCGACACAGCCTTCGCACGCGGTGTCGCCACGGGTCGCGGCATCAACCGCGCGCGCGAATTGGGGAATCTACCCGGCAATATCTGCACACCGACCTACCTTGCAAAGCAGGCTGTCGAACTCGCGAAGGGTAAGCGTAATCTGAGCGTTAAAGTGCTTTCGGAGAAGCAGATGGCTCGGCTTGGCATGGGTTCACTCTTGTCGGTGTCGGCTGGATCGTCTCAGGAAGCGCAGCTGATCGTCATGGAATACAAAGGCGCTAAAGTAAAACCCAAAGCCAACCGCCCCGCTCCGCATATGCTTGTCGGCAAAGGCATTACTTTCGATACTGGCGGCATCAGCCTAAAAGCGGGTCAAGCGATGGACGAAATGAAATTTGATATGTGTGGCGCTGCAAGCGTCATCGGCACAATGGCCGCGGTTGTCGAAATGGCCTTGCCAATCGACGTTGTCGCCATTGTCGCTGCGGCGGAAAACATGCCGAGTGGAAAAGCGACCAAGCCGGGCGACGTCGTCACCAGTATGTCTGGCCTTACTATCGAAATTCTCAATACCGACGCCGAAGGTCGCCTCGTGCTCTGCGACGCGCTTACCTATGGCGAACGGTACAAGCCAGCAAGCGTCATCGACGTAGCAACGCTCACGGGCGCAGCGGTAGCGACCTTCGGCTCGCACGTAAGCGCGATGCTGAGCAACGACGACGCGTTGGCGGCAGAGCTGACAGACTGCGGAAATGCAAGCCTCGATCAAGTATGGCAGCTACCCCTTCACGACGAGTACCAGCACCTGCTCGACAGCAACTTCGCTGACATCGCTAACATCGGCGGTCCGCGCGCGGGCACGATTACCGCTGCCTGCTTCCTGTCGCGCTTCACTAAGAAATTCAAATGGGCACACCTCGACATAGCCGGTAGTGCATGGAACAGCGGGGCAGCAAAAGGCGCAACTGGTCGTCCAGTATCTCTACTTCTAGAGTATCTACGCCGCAAAGCCGCCTAGTTGAGCGCAACAAAAGGCTCTGAGCGATGACGCAAATAAACTTCTACAATTTACCGCAGGATACTGAGCAGATGCGTAAGCTCTTTGCCTGTCGGCTAACCGAGAAGGCGCGATCGCTCGGACATCGCGTTTGTTTATTTGCTGGCAGCGAAGAACTAGCGCGTGAAATCGACGCGCTGTTATGGTCATTCTCGAGCACGAGCTTTATTCCACACGAAATTGTTGCGGCGGACGGAACTTGCGCTGAGGACGTCTGCATCGCAGTGACTTCTGTGCCTAAAGATGCCAACGACGTCGTGATCAATCTGACGAGTGATGCGCTTGGAGATGTCGAGGGAATCGCGCGCGTTAATGAAATAATCATCCAAGAGCCCGAGGCGCTTGAGCAGGCTCGTGCGCGCTACCGCCACTATCAGCAGGCGGGTATCAGACCCGAAATGATTAAGCTTTAATAATGCGCTCTCTACGCGCAATTTAATCGACACAGGATGTCTGCGCACAAGACCGCCTTGCGGTATACTTGCGCCCTTTCGGCAATCACGCTGCACTCAAAAGACTCACACAAACGAAGCGAATCATGGAAAAGACCTACCAACCCCAGCAACTCGAAGCCAACTGGTATAAGACATGGGAGGAACGCGGTTATTTCGCGCCTCAGGGCAATGGCGATCCTTACTGCATCGTCATCCCGCCGCCGAATGTCACCGGCAGACTGCATATGGGGCATGGTTTCCAACACGCAATAATGGATGCACTCACGCGCTATCACCGCATGCTAGGCTGCCAGACGCTCTGGCAAGTGGGCACAGATCACGCGGGGATCGCAACCCAAATGGTTGTAGAGCGACAGCTGAATGCAGCGGGCACGTCACGTCAAGAGATCGGCCGTGAAGACTTCGTTAAAAAGGTATGGGAGTGGAAAGACGAGTCCGGTGACATTATCACCCAGCAGCTGCGACGCCTTGGTTCATCATTGGACTGGTCGCGCGAGCGATTCACCATGGATGAGGGGCTTTCGAAGGTAGTGGAGAAGGTCTTCATCGACCTCTACAACGAAGACCTAATCTATCGTGGCAACCGCCTTGTTAATTGGGACCCCAAACTGCTGACTGCGATATCCGACCTCGAAGTCGTATCGGAAGAAGAAGACGGATCAATGTGGCATTTCCGCTACCCCATCGCGGAGAGCGACGAGCATTTGGTTATCGCCACCACGCGCCCCGAGACACTCTTGGGCGACAGCGCTGTGGCTGTCCATCCAGAAGATCCTCGCTATACGCATCTGGTCGGGAAATTTGTCGACCTGCCTCTGTGTGGCCGCAGGATACCCATTATTGCCGATGACTATGTTGATCCGGAGTTTGGTACGGGCTGTGTAAAAATCACGCCAGCGCATGATTTCAATGACTATGAGGTAGGCAAACGCCACGATCTCGAGATCATCAACATACTGACTAAACAGGCGAGCATCAACGATGAGGCACCTGAAGCGTATCGCGGACTCGACCGCTTCGAGGCGCGCAAGAAAATAGTCGAGGATATCGAGGAGCTCGGGCTGCTCGAGAAGATCGAGCCTCACAAACTCAAGGTTCCCCGCGGCGATCGCAGCGGAGTTGTGATCGAGCCTTACCTCACGCATCAGTGGTATGTGGCTGTGCAATCACTCGCAGACCCTGCCATCAAAGCCGTGGAGAACGGCGATATCGAGTTCGTTCCAAAAAACTGGGAAAACACCTATTTCGCGTGGATGCGCAATATCCAAGATTGGTGTATCAGCCGTCAGCTTTGGTGGGGACATCGCATCCCGGCGTGGTACGACGAGAACGATAAAGTCTATGTTGGCGCAGACGAAGCGAGCGTTCGCGCCGCGCACGGGCTAGGCGATGACATCCAACTCAGGCAAGACGAAGACGTACTCGACACGTGGTTCTCCTCTGCTCTTTGGACATTCTCGACCCTTGGCTGGCCTGACGAAACCGAGTTCTTCGACAAATTTCACCCAACCAACGTCTTGGTCACCGGTTTCGACATCATCTTCTTCTGGGTTGCCCGGATGATAATGATGACGCTGAAATTCACCGGCCAAATTCCATTCAAGAAGGTTTATATAACGGGCCTTGTCCGCGATGAAAATGGGCAGAAGATGTCCAAGTCGAAGGGTAATATTCTCGATCCTATCGACCTTATCGATGGCATTAGTATCGAAGACTTACTTGCTAAACGCACTGCAGACATGATGCAGCCGCAGCTGAAACAGAAAATAGAAAAGGCGACGAAAGCGTCTTTCCCTGACGGCATCGCTGCTTACGGCACGGACGCTCTGCGCTTTACTTTTTACTCACTCGCATCGACCGGCCGTGACATTAAATTCGACCTCGGACGCACCGAAGGGTACCGCAACTTCTGCAATAAAATATGGAATGCGTCACGCTATGTGTTGATGAACATGGAAGGCAAGAGCGTAAGCGATGCAGCACACCATGCACCTCACTTCTCGCCCGCCGACCGTTGGATTACTAGCCGGTTCGAAAGCACGGCGAAACAGATCGAAGAGTGCATGGAAAGCTACCGCTTCGATATTGCCGCGCAGACACTACAGGAATTCGTTTGGAACGAATACTGCGACTGGTATGTCGAACTATCGAAGCCGGTCTTGTGGGACGATGAAGCTAATCCTGAAGCTGCCGCAGCTGCGCGCTTTGTGCTCCTGAGTATTCTCGAGAAATCGTTGCGCCTGATGCATCCATTTATGCCTTATATCACCGAGGAGGTTTGGCAGCGCATCGCTCCCCTGCTCGGAATCAATGGCGACAGCATTATGCTTCAGCCCTTCCCTATCCCCAATGCAGACAACCTCGACGCGCAGGCCGAAGAGAGCATCGAATGGATAAAGGGTGTGATCGTTGGCGTGCGCAATATTCGCGGTGAGATGGATATTTCGCCCGCAAAAACGATCAACGTGTTTCTTCGTAGCGAGAACCAAATCGACAAACAGCGCCTCGATGAGGCGCGAGTCTTCCTGCAAAAACTCGCCAAACTCAATAGCATCGACTGGCTCGAACCAGACGCCCCTGCCCCGACAGCGGCAACTCAGCTTCATGGACAATTGGAGATACTTGTTCCCATGGCAGGTCTTATCGACGTCGCAGCGGAACAGGCGCGACTAGACAAAGAGATAGCTAAACTCGAGGGCGGTATAAAAGCGGTTGGCGGTAAATTAGGCAATGCCAAATTTGTCGATAATGCGCCCGAAGCTGTCGTAGCCAAAGAGCGAGAAAAGCTCGCAGAGATGGAATCGGCAGTGACTGCCCTACGCACGAAACGCGAAGAACTAGCGGCGCTGGCATAAGCCTGCGTCGATCGCATAGCTGACCTATTCCGCGCGCAGTTCGCGCGGCATGCTAAAGACGATATTTTCCTCAACCCCATCGAGTTCTAGCGGTTTCGCACCCGATTCCTGCTCCAACCATTGGACAACCTGCCGCACTAAAATCTCTGGGGCCGAAGCGCCAGCGGTGACACCAAAACGCGACTTGCCGGCCAGCCATGCAGGATCTATCGCATCAACATTGTCGATTAGATAGGAGTCACAGCCCAGGCGCTCGGCCAGTTCTTTTAAGCGATTCGAATTCGAGCTATTTGGTGAACCTACAACCAGCAGCAAGTCGCATTCGAGTGCAAGCTGCTTTACCGCGTCTTGGCGATTCTGAGTGGCGTAGCAAATATCTTTTTTACGCGGCCCTTCGATTGTCGGAAACCGCTCGCGCAGCGCATCGATAACAAGCGACGTGTCGTCCATCGAAAGGGTCGTTTGCGTAACGTAGGACAAGTGATCAGGGTTTCTAACCTCGAGTTTCGCCACGTCCTCAACTGACTCAACTAAATAAATACGACCCCCTTTAAGGCTTTCGTATTGCCCCATGGTGCCCTCAACTTCGGGGTGATTCTGGTGGCCTATAAGAATGCACTCGCGTCCTTCTTGGCTGAACTTGGAGACTTCTAGATGTACTTTAGTCACTAGTGGACACGTCGCGTCGAAAACGCGAAACCCTTTGGCATCGGCTTCGGACTTTACGGCCTGCGAGACACCGTGCGCACTGAATATAACGATTGCCTGACGACCGAGTGAATCCTCAGAGGGAATATCTTCTAGCTCATCAACAAAAATAGCACCGCGTTCGCGCAGCGTCTCAACCACAAATTTATTGTGAACGACCTCATGACGGACGTATATCGGCGCGCCATAAATATCTAAAGCGCGATTAACGATATCGATCGCGCGATCAACACCCGCGCAAAATCCTCGCGGATTAGCAAGTCGGATAGTGGGATTCGACGCTGTCGTGGTCATAGAGAAATCCTTGTACGCAAGCCTTTACGAGAGCGACACCGCGGTTGTTCCAGGCGGTATAACTGACAGCACTTTCGCACGGAAGACAATCGGCTTGCCTGCAAGCGGGTGATTAAAATCAATCTCAATTGTTGCCTTGTTTAATTTGGTCACGACGCCGGGTAAGTCGCCTCCGCCGGGATCTTTAAACGATACGATGGTGCCAACTTCTGCTGGATTCAAAGGGTCTTCGATAAGACTTTTAAATTTGGACACAGGGAAGTTGTGCACATTACGCGGATTCGATTCGCCGAATGCGAGTTCCGGCGGCAGCGTTACATCGAGCTCGCTTCCGACGGTCAGGCCCAAAAGAGGCTCTTCGAACCCAGGCAGCAAACTGCCATCGCCGACATGAAACGTTGCCGGTTTGCCGGCGAAATTAGAATCGACTATATCCCCCGTCGTTAGCGACACCGAGAAATGCAGCGTGACCCTTGAGCCCTCTACGATCGCATTGTCTCCACTCATTTCACCCAGCCTCTTCCGTTCTACACCGCGATGTCTCGCGCCTGTCGATACTTAAACGCCTGTGTTGGCGCACCGAACAGGATACGCCTACACACGCGTTTTAGGTCGCCGTGGCCCCTCGCCCGCGTTCGCTAAGCAAAATGCCTGACTTCGCCGTCGCCCGAAATGTTATCAACGCAGCGCTTACAGATAGTTGGATACGCGGGCTCCGCGCCGACATCTGCGGTGTGATGCCAGCAGCGCTCGCATTTTTCTTCACCCGACGCAGAAATTTTAAGCTTGAGTCCATCGAGCTCGGTGCTCGCCGCCTCTGCAGGCGCCGCATCGAGCGCGTGAACCGTCGCACGCGAATTGATCAACACGAAGCGCAGCTCTCGGCCTAGCGATTGGAGCGTAGCGGCGAGGTCTGGCTCGCAGTACAAATCGACTTCGGCGCTCAAATTGGCATTGACCACCTTAGCCGCTCGCTGGACTTCAAGCTCCTTATTCACTGCATTCTTCACATCGATCAGCTTACGCCAGAAGGCATCGCTATGCGTTGACGATTCTGGAAGGCGCTCCAAACCGTCGCCGAAATCGGAAAGGAACACCGACAGCGGACGATCGCCGGGAATAGCACACCAGATTTCATCCGCCGTGAAGCTCAAGATTGGCGCGATCATCCTGCTAAGCATTTCGACGACATGATGCATCGCGGTCTGCGTAGAGCGTCGCGCGAGTCCGTCTGATTTACAGGTGTACTGGCGATCTTTGATGACATCCAAATAGAAACCACCGAGTTCGTTTACACAGAAATTGTGAACGCGCTGATAGATATTGTGGAAATTATACTTGTCATAGTGATCGACAACTTCCTCTTCGAGCAATTGGCATTGCCGCACTATCCAGTAGTCGAGACCGATCATGTCAGCGGGGTCAACACTGTCGGTCGCAGGCTCGAAGCCGTTGAGATTTGACAGCATAAACCGCGCGGTGTTTCGAATACGGCGATAAGAGTCTCCGACGCGCTTGAAGATTTCGTCAGACACAGTCATCTCTCCACGATAGTCCGTCGCGGCGACCCAAAGGCGGAGAATGTCGGCGCCTTGATCTTTGAAAATTTTCTGTGGCGCCACAGTGTTGCCGAGCGATTTCGACATCTTGCGACCATCGGCATCCACATAAAAGCCGTGGGTAAGCACCTGCTTATAAGGTGCCGTGCCATTCATCGCGACGGCCGTTTTGAGCGACGATTGAAACCATCCACGATGCTGGTCTGAACCTTCGAGATAGAGGTCTGCGGGGTACTGCAGTTCGCTGCGTTGATCGACGACGGAGAAATGGCTCACGCCCGAGTCAAACCACACATCGAGCGTGTCGGTAACCTTCTCGTAAAGTGCCGCATCCTCGGCGCCAAGCAGGTCAGCGGCGTCGAGCTCGAACCACGCCTCTATTCCTTTTTTCTCAATTTTCAGGGCCACTTCTTCGATGAGCCGCGGCGTATCTGGATGCAGTTCCTGCGTTTCTTTATTGACGAATAGCGTGATAGGAACACCCCAGGTACGCTGACGCGAGACGCACCAGTCTGGGCTACCCTTGAGCATCAACTCGATGCGCGCCTTGCCCCATTCGGGGATCCATTTCACACCGGCTGCCGCCGCCAGGCTGTCTTCAAGCAAGCCTTTTTCGCTCATGCTGATAAACCACTGCGGCGTGGCACGGTAGATCAAAGGCGTCTTCGTTCGCCAGCAGTGCGCGTAGCTGTGAGTAATCGTCTCGCGGCGCACCAGCGCACCCGCTTCGTCTAATTTAGCGATTATCGCCTCATCGACTTTGTAAACGTGCTGTCCCGCAAACTCACCCGCGCCGGTGGTGTAGATGCCGTTTTCATCGACGAGATTTAGCGTACCGATGCCGTTGGCGCGGCCCACATTGAAATCGTCAACGCCGTGATCGGGCGCCGTATGCACGGCGCCGGTTCCGGCATCGGTAGTGACGTGGTCGCCCAAAATGATGGGCACTTCGCGTTCGACGAAGGGGTGTCTGAGTGCCTGCTTGTCTAGCAGCTCGCCCTTCACACTGCCGAGTGTTTGGAAATCACTGCAGCCATAGCGCGCCATGATGCCTTCGACCATGTCGTTTGCGAGCACTAGAAGCTCTTCTCCCGCGCCCAAATCACAGCGTACCAACGCATAGTCGAGCTCTGCGTTTATGCTCACCGCCTGATTCGCTGGCAACGTCCAAGGCGTCGATCACATCATCCCAGTAGATATTTATCTTCCAGGTTGTCCGCCAAGACCTGAGATGTTGATGGATGCGATTTTGAAATTGCACGAACAGATTGGCAACGAGAAGCTCGGCGTTAATCGCGCGAAGATCATTAAGGAAGTAGAAGCCGCAGCTCTTGCTTCCCTTCCTACTCATCAAGTCCCCGTCTTCGGAAGTAAGGCGGATTAATAATGAGCGAACAAAAAGGCATGTTTGGCGCTTCCGGCACCGGTGATACATCTGGTTATGGCGGATTAGAGCGTGCATCTGTTTCACCAACATCAGCACAACGCCCATACGGTTC
>JALRKV010000076.1 GCA_023254735.1 Pseudomonadales bacterium
AGCGGCCAGTATAGATTACCCATTTTGTTGCGGGGTGGAGCAGTCTGGCAGCTCGTCGGGCTCATAACCCGAAGGTCGTAGGTTCAAATCCTGCCCCCGCTACCACTTTCCCTAAAGAGATTTTTTCGAGACGCCCGACACGGGCTCAGCTCTTTATGCGCTTAAGCAGGCGCAGCCGCTCGAAGGTCGTAGGTTCAAATCCTGCCCCCGCTACCACTTTCCCTAAAGAGATTTTTTCGAGACGCCCGACACGGGCTCAGCTCTTTATTTATGCGCAGCCCCAGTTCGCATCAGGCGACAGCTGCGGCCAACATTCGACGTTGGCAGGCAGACCCGACGGGCAATGTGCCAGCCGAGGCGCTAACAATGCCGCCGGGAGACCCAATCTGATTGCGGTCGTTGGGGCGGCTCTTAGTAGGCTGTTGAGAAGTGAACGCGGCCGCTGTTATTACGCGGGAAGTGTCGATTTACGAATGACAAGTTACCGGCGATACTGAGTGTCGATTCCTAGTAGGAGTAAAATATGCCTAAGTTAATTGCAAAACAGTTTAGCGCCGGTCTCGGACTGCTTGTAGCGCTAGCCACATCTGCGCACGCGCAGCAGCAAGACACCTACGACTACTGGCAGCCTCAGCGAGACATGATTAGTCGCGGTCAGCAGGCTATCTTTATGTGTAACGGGCTGTTCACATCCAAGCGCACGCTTGAGCAAGTGTTTGCCGATGAGCTGGCGTTTCTATCAAACCCTATTGGCACCGCGGAAGGGGGCGACTATAACGTCGACTGGGATCTAAAGGCCGTCGAAATTGGCGCCCCAGGCGCCGTTCCAACGATGCGCGCGGTGTTTCGCGAAGGCATTGGCTGCATCATTCTACCGCCAGACCAGAGTTTCGCAGATATCGACAAGCTGCCGGAATTGACCTTGCCTTACCCGCCCGGTAATCCGGCAAGTATCCCTTGGCCCGATGGCGACCTCGTCGAAGTAAAACCGCGTCCCGAGGCCATCGATCAGGTGGCGTTGAACGCGGCTTCTAACTGGGCATTCGATCGAAAGACACCCGAGCAAAAAACGATCAGTCTATTAATCGTCCACAAGGGTGAAATCGTTCACGAGCGCTATGCGCCTGGCTTCGACATGACGACGCGTACGCGTACCTGGTCAACGGCGAAAAGCATCGGCGCAACGCTTATCGGCATGCTCGTTGACGAAGGTAGAATGACGCTCGATGCGCCGCTTGGCTTCGACTGGCTACCTTCGGCTTCATCACCCGAATCTGATCCGAGAAATGCGATAACACTGCGTCATGTGCTAAACATGTCTAGCGGTCTCGAGAGTATCGACAACAACCGTCTCGAATATGCTACAGGCTCAGGGCTATCTTATTGGGCAGGTGCGAGCTCTGTTGCAGGTGCGCGCAGCAGGGCGCTGATACGCGAGCCCGGTACGCGATTTGATTATGAGAACTACGACACGCTGCTCGCGATTTATGCCATGAAGCGCGCGTTGGGAGGCGAAAAAGACTATGCCGAGTTTCCGCGCAAGGCACTGCTTGATCGCATCGGTATGCGTAACACACTCGTGAGTACCGACAGGTTTGGCGATTTCATTCTCAGCAGTCAGGTTTACACCAACGCGCGAGACTTGGCACGCTTCGGTCTGCTCTATCTCAATGAGGGCGTATGGAACGGAGAGCGCCTATTGTCAAAAGAGTGGATCGATTTTGTTCGAACCCCTGCACCGTCGACAGTCAAAATTGGCAGTATTTATGGCGGCCAATGGTGGCTAGTCCCTGACGACCGAGATGATGTTCCCAAAGATGCCTATGCCACGGCAGGCAATCGCGGACAGTTCACCATTGTCGTGCCGAGCCATGATCTCGTTATCGTAAGGCGAGGTCTCGACTATGGCAGGCAGGGCTTCGATCGCTGGGACTTAACAAGAGAAGTGCTTAAAGCGATCAGGTGACCTTCTGCAAAAGGCCGTCAATGGACGCCTTGGCGTCGCCATAGAACATCTGCGTATTCTCTTTAAAGAATAGGGGGTTCTCTATTCCCGAATACCCAGTTCCTTTGCCACGCTTGCATACAAACACAGTGCGGGCTTTCCATACCTCGAGCACCGGCATTCCCGCTATGGGGCTACCTGGATCATCCTGCGCAGATGGATTCACGATATCGTTCGCACCGATCACGATAACGACATCGGTTTGCGGGAAATCATGATTGATCTCGTCCATTTCCAAAACATAGTCGTAAGGCACCTTGGCTTCGGCAAGCAGAACATTCATGTGTCCTGGCAGTCTGCCCGCTACTGGATGGATTGCAAAACGGACGGTTTTGCCTTTCGCGCGTAGTCTTTTACTCAACTCTGAAACCGCGCCCTGAGCCTTTGCCACTGCCATGCCATAACCGGGCACTATGACGACGCTGTCGGCATCGTCTAATTCCTGCGCGACGCTATCGACGTCGGCTTCGCGCATTTCGCCGCCAATGCTTGCCGACGATTCTGCCTCGCCGCCCCATCCTCCCAAGATAACCGAGACAAACGAGCGGTTCATTCCTTTGCACATGATGTAGGACAGAATAGCGCCCGAGGAGCCGACGAGCGCGCCGGTTACAATGAGAAGATCATTGCTGAGAGTAAATCCGATGGCGGCGGCGGCCCAGCCCGAATAGGAGTTCAACATCGAGACGACCACCGGCATGTCTGCGCCGCCGATGCCGAGAATTAGGTGACAGCCTACCGCGCCCGCGACGACGGTAATCAAGAGCAGCGTCCAAAGCCCAGCACCTGTGAGATATAAATAGCCTAGCCAAACGCACATTACAATCGCGGCTAAATTCAAGACGTGTCGACCGGGTAGGGTTAGCGGCGAGGAGCTGAGCCGCTCAGCAAGTTTTCCATAGGCGATTAGCGAGCCAGTAAAAGTGATTGCGCCGATAAAAAGGCTCAACACCATTTCTACTTTGAGGATACTTATTTCGGTGGGTGTTTTAGCCGCAATTGTTTCGGCAAACCCTGTCAGTTCAGCAACAGTCCCGGACTCTATAGCAGAATTGGCAACACCCAATTCGAGGTGTGCGTTGATGCCGATGAAAACGGCGGCGAGACCCACCAAGCTGTGGAAACCTGCCATCAATTCTGGCATTTGAGTCATCTGTACGCGATTGGCAACACTCCAACCGCCTATGCCTCCAAACACGATCATAATACTCATTAGTATCCATTGACCGCCTGCCGCACTCACGGTAGCAACGACCGCGAGGAGCATGCCGATGATTCCGTACCAGATAGCCCGTTTGGCTTTTTCTTGGCCAGATAGTCCACCGAGCGCGAGGATAAAGAGAACAGCAGCAACGACATAGGCGGCTGAAATAAGACCTTCGTGACTACTCATAACTTAACTCCGCTGGAACATAGCGAGCATTCGGCGCGTAACCAAAAAGCCGCCAAAGATATTAACCGAAGCGATCAGAATGGCGATCGACGCGAGAATCATCACTAGCCAGTTGGCAGAGACAACCTGCAGCAACGCACCCACTATAATGATCGACGATATTGCGTTGGTGATCGCCATCAGCGGTGTATGAAGCGAATGCGAGACACCCCAGATAACATGAAAGCCAATAAAGATCGAAAGAACAAAGACAATGAAGTGCTGCATAAAGCTCGGCGGCGCGACCGCACCCAGCGCGAGGCAGAGAATACCGCCTATCCCGAGCATGACTCCGGTAAGGTTAAGTGAGCGCTGTAGCTCTTTCTGCTCTCGGCTTGCTTTGTCCGCTTCGCTTTCGATAGCCTCTTTAGGCTTAGGGGTGGCAGCGGCAATCGCCTGAATTTTTGGCGGTGGTGGTGGCCAGGTGATTTCGCCTTTATGAGTAACCAACGCGCCGCGGATAACATCGTCCTCCTCATCGATCACCGCTACGCCGTTTTTGTCAGGCGTTAAGTCGTCGATCATATGGCGAATGTTGTTAGCGTAAAGGGTTGAAGACTGCGCGGCCATGCGACTCGGGAAGTCGGTGTAGCCAATAATAGTAACACCGTTGTCGGTGACAAATTTTGAACCAGGCTTGGTGAGGGCGCAGTTGCCGCCGCGCTCAGCGGCGAGGTCAACGATGACAGAGCCCTGCTTCATGCTCGCAACCATGTCCTCGGTCCAGAGCTCTGGCGCCGGTCGGTTAGGAATCAGGGCAGAGGTAATAACTATATCGATAGAGGGCGCGAGCTCACGGAATTTTTCGCGCTGTTTGTCGATGAACGCTTGGCTTGAGGGAGACGCGTAGCCATTGGTTGTCGCACCGTCAAGCTGGGCCTCATCGAATTCTAGAAAAACAAATTCTGCTCCCATCGATTCGATCTGTTCTGAGACTTCGGGGCGCACATCGAACGCCAGCGTGATGGCGCCTAGCGAGACCGAGGTACCGATGGCTGCCAGTCCAGCGACTCCGGCGCCTAACACCAATACTCGCGCCGGCGGCACTTTGCCGGCAGCGGTCATCTGGCCTGTAAAAAATCTACCGAAATTATTGCTGGCTTCGATGACCGCTCTGTATCCGGCGATATTAGCCATAGAGGACAGCGCGTCCATTTTCTGCGCGCGGCTGATTCTTGGAACCATGTCCATAGCAAGGGCGCTGATATTCTTCGCACTCATCTGCGCGAGCAGCGCCTCATTTGACGCAGGGTAAACGAAGCTCACAAGAATCTTGTCGGAAGGAGAAGCATCGATCTCATCGGCTGAGGGTTCTCGGACTTTGACCACGATGTCAGCTTGGCTCCACAGCTCCTCTGCGGTGCTGACCACTTTCACCCCAGCGGCCTCGTAGGCAGAATCGGTAAGTGACGCAGCCAAGCCTGCGCCGGCTTCGACTAAGCATTCGTATCCGAGTTTGTGGAGTCTTTGCGCGCTTTCGGGCGTTAGCGCAACACGCGCCTCTCCGATCGTTGTTTCTTTAGGTGCACCAATTTTCATTGCAATCCCTCTGAGTTTTGGATCTATACGATGTCAGCGCTAATGCGGACTCTCACTTCTGTGCGATCCCCAGCTGAACAATCAGCGAGCATCGTTAGACTAAACTATGTGGCGCACTGATTTCTATGAAGATCGGTCCTAAATTTTTTCTAAAAGGCAGGAATACAGCGCTTTGATAGCGGTTTACCTGAGTCTTTGCAGAGCTTTATTTGCAGGCAGGTTAGATGCTCTAATACGGCTCAGTCGTTGAGCTCCGCGGCTGTAAGAATAATTCTCGGAGAAACATATGAATAAGAATGTTTTGCGCAAGCTAGGCGCGGTAGCGGTTTTCGTTTTTTGGGCAACAGGCCCTGGTGTGGCCTCTGCCGAAGTTGGACAAGAGCAGCTTGATGCAGTCACCGCTGACCTTAAAGC
>JALRKV010000106.1 GCA_023254735.1 Pseudomonadales bacterium
GCTCGTCAGTGACTTGCTTAAACTCTTCAGCAACCCTTAATGCAAGGTCTCTCGACTCAAGAACGTTCATTCCGGCAAAAAGCGTGAAAGGCTTCTCATTCGAAACCTGCAGACCCGCTATGCTGACTGTTTTAGCGACCATCAGGCTTGCACTGCTTCTTTGTTCAGCTCGCTCTGCGCGATTGCTGCGTTGATAAATCCAGTGAACAGCGGATGGCCATCACGCGGTGTCGAGGTGAATTCGGGGTGGAACTGGCAGCCAACAAACCAAGGATGATCAGGTACCTCAACCACCTCAACCAACATCCCGTCTTCAGATTTACCGGTGAGTTTTAGACCCGCTTTTTGCAGCACCTCAAGATAATCGTTATTGAACTCATAGCGGTGGCGGTGACGCTCTTTAATGCTAGTAGCGCCATAGCATTTGAAGGTAGTCGAGTCTTCTTCGACCTGACATACCTGTGCGCCTAAGCGCATGGTGCCGCCCAGATCGGAATCTGCGTCGCGAAATTCAACACTGCCCTGTGAGGTAGTCCACTCACTGATCAGGGCGATAACGGGATTGTCACAGCTCGGCGCAAACTCCGTGCTGTGTGCATCTTTAAGCCCTGCAACGTTGCGCGCATATTCGATTACTGCCACCTGTAGGCCTAAGCATATGCCAAGGTAGGGAATCTTATTCTCGCGCGCATACTGCACGGTCATGATCTTACCTTCGACACCGCGCTCACCGAATCCGCCCGGAACCAAAATTGCATCCATGCCCTTGAGTATGTCTGTGCCTTTATCGAGAACATCGGCAGAATCAATATAGGTGACGTTGACTTTAGTCCGTGTCTTGATGCCAGCGTGCGTGATTGCCTCGTTAAGCGATTTGTAGGCATCGAGCAGCTCCATATATTTACCGACCATCGCGAGGTTAACTTCGCGCTCGGGATGTAAATCTGCATCAACTACCTCGTCCCATTCCGACAGATCGGCAGGCGGGCAGTCGAGGTGGAATTTTTTAACAACGATATCGTCGAGACCCGCGGCGCCGAGGATCGAAGGAATGCGGTAGATAGAATCCGAATCGGGCAAAGAGACAACTGCCGGCAGCTCGACATTGGTAAACAGTGCAATTTTTTTGCGCGCTGACTCATCTATCTCAAGATCAGAGCGGCAGATAAGAATATCAGGCTGTATACCGATGGACCTTAGCTCTTTTACAGAATGCTGCGTGGGCTTAGTTTTGGTCTCGCCCGCCGTACTAATATAGGGGACGAGGGTTAGGTGCATAAACAGCGCGCGTTCCGATCCGAGCTCGACTCGCATCTGCCGCACGGCTTCGAGGAATGGCTGGGATTCTATGTCACCGACGGTACCGCCTATTTCGACCAGCGCTACATCGGCATCACCTGCGCCGAGCACAACGCGGCGCTTAATTTCATCAGTGATATGCGGTATCACCTGAATCGTAGCGCCAAGATAGTCACCTCGCCGCTCTCTTTTCAGTACTTCTTCGTAGACTTTGCCGGTGGTGAAATTGTTTTTCTTGAGCATGGTCGTACGGATAAAACGCTCGTAGTGACCTAGATCTAAATCCGTCTCAGCTCCATCTTCGGTGACAAAAACTTCCCCGTGCTGAAAAGGACTCATAGTCCCGGGGTCTACGTTGATGTAGGGGTCGAGCTTGAGCATTGTGATGTTGAGACCGCGCGCCTCAAGAACGGCGGCGAGCGAAGCGGCGGTAATGCCTTTGCCCAGTGATGAAACAACACCACCGGTAATGAAGATATATTTTGTCATTGGAGCCCCATCAAAGAGAGTTGGATTAGGCGTTGGACTAACCCAAGCAGATGGAGTTATAGCGTACCAGAAACGTCTGAGACTCACAATCGAGAAATGGTTTATAAGCCGAGCTCAAGGGCCGGAGGCTCCCAACTAAACGTCACCCGTGCAAGGCCGCAATCGCCACGACCGGCAGCCTTTGCAGCCGCGCTTTCACAATAGCCAAGGCCGGCGACCCAAATCAATTCGTCTGCACAAAACACCAACGGCAAACGATCACGAAGCCAGGGCGAAACACCCTCTTCGTTGAGGAGTTTCTTCAGCGACTTCGAGGGTCGTCCGAGCAGAGAGAGATGTTCTCCCCCTTGGCGATAACGCACCTGCAGGGAGGTAATCATGCGCGACGTATCCCCGTCTGAAGCCAACACAAGCTTGCCGTTGTCAGGCAGCTCGATGACTCCTGTGCTCGCAGTGGCTGAGCAGGCGCCTGCCAAAGGCTGCGGCCTAAACCTATCTTCGAGAACTGCGACGAGCTGCCCCTTGTAACGATAGAGACTGTAGCCGCCACAGTGCCATCGAGCGCCCTGATCGGCCCTTGCACAGACCTCAACGTCCAGCCTGTTCAGCAGGTTCCAACTCGGTGTGGCGCAGCCTAGACGCAGAAGCCAGTGCCTCAGCAAATTGCGTCGCCTCGGACTTGAGAGCACTGCAAGCTCAGAGAGTCGTAGTCGCCCAGACCCCACTATCTGACACGACTGCAGGTCTATGTCCGCAAGGTCCTCGTTGAGCGTGAAAGACTCGCGCAGCAGCGTCTGGGATTTTCCCCAACTCTGCCGGTACTGTGGCCAGCGGCTCTCCACCAGCGGCAACACCTGCGCCCTGAGAAGGTTGCGGTCATAGCGAGTATTTCGATTCGAAGGATCTTCGATAAAGACGAGTCTGCGCTCTTGTGCCACCTGCTCAAGGATGCGTCTAGGAATCCCTAGCCAAGGACGAATAAGTGAACCAACGCCCAACACGCGTGCCGCCGGCATTCCTGCAAGACCGTCAGCGCCCGCCCCGCGAGCAAGTCGCAGAAGCAAGGTTTCGAGCTGATCGTCTTGATGATGGCCGAGAGCCAGACATTCGCGGTCGCCAAGTACGTCCTCGAAGGCCTGGTAGCGCGCACGCCGAGCGGCATCCTCGCTGGCCTGGGGTAACTCAGCCCCCTCGAGCGCTGCGCTCGCGCCGCTGACCGCACAATCGACATTGCACACCCGTAGATCGACCTCCCACTCTGCACAAACAGATTCGCAGTGGGACTGCCATTGATTTGCATCGGCTTGCAACCCATGGTTGACGTGTATGGCTCTAAGCGGTACTTCGAGATCGCCACAGGCCCTAAGATCACAGAGTAGTCTAAGCAGTAGCGAAGAATCTAAGCCGCCGCTCAGTCCCACTAGAATACTAGATGGGAGCGAGGCAGATTGGCTGCCGTCAGGCAAACCTGAGGAGGCGCTTGGTTCGAAACAGACCGCGCGCCTTAGTGCGCCGAGCAGCGCAGATTCAGCCTGCACCGCTGCGGCATCGCGAGAGGAATTTTTAGGCGCTGAGGCCATAACTCATTAGACGCCTATAGCGTCGCTCAATGAGCGCGTCAGTATCGGTGGCACCTAGCCGATCCATTTGCTCCAAGAGCGAGACCTTGATGTTCTCGGCGGTCGCGGCGACGTCCCGATGCGCACCCCCCAATGGTTCTGCAATGGTCTGATCGACAATACCAAGCTCTTCGAGGCGCGCCGAAGTCACCCCCATCGCCTCGGCCGCAGCAGACGCATACTCCGAGGACTTCCAGAGAATCGTTGCGCAGCCTTCGGGCGTGATAACTGTGTAGGTCGAATACTGCAGCATGTTCAGCTGATCCGAAACGCCGATCGCAATCGCGCCGCCAGAGTTGGCTTCGCCGGTTACTGTCGCTATCAGCGGCGTCCTAACCCGCGACATCATCGCCATATTGACCGCAATGGCTTCGTTAATGCCCCGCTCCTCGGCATCGATTCCAGGGTAGGCACCGGGGGTATCGATGAAGCTCAACACGGGAAGTTTGTATCTCTCGCCAAGCTCGACGAGTCGACGCGCCTTGCGGTAGCCCTCGGGGCGCGGCATGCCGAAATTGTGTTTGACCTTCGCCTTCGTCCCTCGGCCTTTCTGATGCCCCATCACAACGCAGGGGCGCCCGTCGATTTTGGCTAGCCCACCAATAAGCGCCTGATCGTCGGCGAAATAGCGATCACCATGGAGTTCGTCGAAATCGGTAAAAATATGCTCAATATAGTCGAGTGTGTAGGGCCTTTGTGGGTGGCGAGCGACCTGAGACACCTGCCATGAACTCAAATTCGCGTAGATTTTTTCGGTGAGTTTGGTGCTTTTCGCGCGGAGGTTCTGAATCTCCTCGCCGATATTCAAGTCGTTGTCACTGCCGACCAAGCGCAGCTCGCTTATCTTGGCTTCCAATTCAGCGATGGGCTGCTCGAAATCTAGGTAGTTTGGATCCATATCCTATTTGACTCACTCTCTATAATCAGTAGTCTACGACTACGTTCGCGCGCCCGTATTCGCTTCGCAGGCGCTGAACCAATTCATTAGATGGCGCGACACGCCACTCATCGGACAGCATTATACACCCCTTCGCCGCCTCACGCTGATAACTGATCGTAATACCGCAGCCCACACTTCCCTCCTGCCTCTCGTCCGTGTATGACGCAGTGGCCGCCAATTTGGTGGTCGCAGATTGTGACTGAGCGCCGGAATCGAGTCGGTACGACTCGAGCACCTGCGCAAGATGCTCACTAAATCCCTCTGTGAGCGCATCGCTACGTAGGCTTAGCGTTATGCTGCGGGCGCGTCGCTGCCGCGCCTGCTCGAGCGTCATGACCTCTTTGCCACGCCCTTGCATACCGCCGCTGTAGTCATCCATGCTCACGGTACAGTCCACGATCACAATCTGATCTTTTTGCAGGATGTCGCGAAAACGCTCGTACTCTTTCGCAAAGAGGCGAATCTCGAAGCGTCCGCTTCGGTCATCCAGCGTGAGGAAAGCCACCGTGTCGCCGGCTTTGTTGCGCATGGTTCTCACATCGATGAGCAAGCCTGCGACAGGCTGAGGGGCGCGCTCCGGACGCAGATTCGCAAGCCTGTCTCTTGTGAGGTGCGAAAGCTCGCTTAAGTATTCGTCGATTGGGTGTCCAGATAAGTAGAGACCTAGCGTCTCTTTCTCGGCTTTGAGCCTTTCCTGCTCAGCCCAAGGCTTAATCTTCGATGTCTCGGACGACAGCTCACTGGCCGTCGTGCCCTCCGGCGCAATCTCGCCAAACATATCGGCAACACCCGCCGCCGCATTTTTATTTGCCTGCTCAGCCGCCTTCATCGCCTGTGGCAATAGCTCGGTGAGCTTCGCCCTCGCGCTATCGGGCACGCCTTCGACCAGACTATCCAGAGCGCCCGCTTTAACCATTGCCTCGAGCGTTCTTCGATTAAGCTGCTGCGAGTCGACGCGTTGACAGAGTTCGAGCATGTTCGTAAAAGGCCCGTCTTCTCGCGCCTTGAGTATCCCGCCGACGGGTCCCTCGCCCAAGCCTTTAATCGCGCCGAGACCATAAACAATCTCATCCGCCTCATTGACGGTGAAATTGAACTGCCCTTTATTGATATCGGGCGGCACAATTTTAAGCCCCATCGCTCGGCATTCCTCGATGAGTGTGACAACTTTGTCGGTATTCTGCATATCGGCAGACAAAACTGCTGCCATAAAATACGAAGGGTAATGCGTTTTTAACCAAGCAGTCTGATACGAAACCAAGGCATAGGCGGCAGAGTGAGACTTGTTAAATCCATAGCCGGCGAATTTCTCCATAAGATCGAAGATGGATTCCGCAAGATCGGCGTCAATATCTCTCTTAATCGCCCCCTCGGTAAACAAGCTGCGCTGCTTTGCCATCTCATCTGGGTTTTTCTTACCCATCGCTTTGCGCAGAATATCGGCGCCGCCAAGCGTGTAATTGCCAAGCACTTGGGCAATTTGCATCACCTGTTCTTGATAAAGAATAACGCCATAGGTGTTGGACAATACAGGTGCGAGCTCTGGATGTGGGTACACGACTTTCGTGCGGCCGTGCTTTCTATCGATAAAATCGTCAACCATGCCCGATTGCAAAGGCCCAGGACGAAACAGCGCGACGAGAGCGATAATGTCTTCAAAGCAGTTGGGCACCTGCTTCTTGATAAGCTCCTTCATGCCTCGAGATTCAAGCTGAAAAATCGCCGTTGTCTCTCCGCTTTGGAGAAGCTTGTAGACACGCTCATCGTTCAGCTCGAGATGATCGATATTGAGTTCAGGAGCGCCTTCGTCCCGGCGCTCATTGATCATTTTCACCGCCCAAT
>JALRKV010000108.1 GCA_023254735.1 Pseudomonadales bacterium
CGGCCGCCATTTACGCGCTAGCAAGCGCTGGAGGTGAGTTCTCTACTTTGCTCTGCGCTACTTACGAAAAACTAGAGATAGCCTTGGTCAAACCAGCTAATACCGAAAGCAAAAAAAACCCGACGCGAGTCGGGTTTTTTGATTATGGCGGAGAGAGAGGGATTCGAACCCTCGATAAGATTTCTCCTATACGCCCTTAGCAGGGGCGCGCCTTCAGCCACTCGGCCACCTCTCCAAAAATCGCGTGCATAGTAACATAGGCTAAGGTGAAACGAGAAGGGCGGATCGTGTCTGCGGTTAGCAAGTTGCGAGGCTGAAAAATGGGAATCTTCAGCGCGGGCTGCGCTGAGTATAACGCCGAGCAGATGAGTCCCTATTCTGGGGACGCAACTTCCTGCTCGCCTGCGATGCGCTCATAGATTTCTTCGCGGTGAACTGCTACGTCCTTGGGCGCATTGACGCCAATGCGCACCTGATTACCTTTGACACCCAGCACAGTTACCGTTACTTCATCGCCAATCATTAGCGTTTCACCAATTCTGCGCGTCAATATCAACATCCTGACTCTCCTCGAGCGGTTTACTCCATTAACCTTCCCTTCCTTAGCTATTAGTTAAGGATAACTCAAGGCGATGGCTTATTTTCAGGCCTCTACCTAAGAAGAATTGCCTAGCTGAAGTACGCCGCGTGGCAAGTAAGGTGGCTGAATACCTTAGGTTATACTCTCCCTCTCATAATCTGGATCACCGAGATCAAATGCGCTATGCAGGGCACGCACGGCGAGCTCGAGATACTTCTCATCGATCACGATGGATATTTTTATTTCGGACGTAGTGATGATCTGAATGTTGATATTCTCGTCGGCGAGCGCCTTGAACATTTTGCTGGCGATACCGGCGTGTGATTTCATCCCAACACCCACGACGGATACCTTGCCGATTTTTTTATCGAGGGAGACCGACTCCGCTTTAAGCGACGGCGACAGGTCATCCAATATCTTCTTCGCACGCTCACTGTCACTGCGTTTTACCGTGAAGGTGATGTCGTTATTGCCATCGGCGGCGGCATTCTGCACGATCACATCCACCTCGATTCCGGCTGCGCTAACAGGCCCGATCACTTGGTAAGCAATGCCTGGGATATCGGGAATACCGGCGACCGTAAGCTTGGCTTCATCGCGCTGAAAAGCGATCCCCGCGATAGTTGGATCTTCCATTTTTGACTCCCCTTCTAAACTAATGAGCGTTCCCGCGCCCTCTTCAAAACTCGACAGTACTCGCAGCGGCACTTTGTATTTGCCAGCGAATTCGACCGCACGTATTTGTAAAACCTTGGCGCCCAGACTTGCGAGCTCGAGCATCTCTTCGAATGTGATACTGTCCAGAAGCTTTGCGTCTTCGACCACCCGTGGATCGGTGGTATAGACGCCTTTTACGTCGGTGTAGATCTGGCACTCGTCCGCGTCAAGCGCTGCCGCGAGAGCGACGGCCGTCGTATCAGATCCGCCGCGCCCGAGCGTTGTTATATTGCCGTGTTCATCGACGCCTTGAAATCCTGCGACAACGACTACGTTACCTTGCTGCAATTGAGCGCTAATGCGCGTGCCGTCTATCTCGCGAATGCGCGCTTTCGTGTGGGTCTCGCACGTACGAATCTGCACCTGATTACCCGTAAACGATCGTGCAGGAACGCCTCGCTTCTCTAGCGCCATACTCAACAGCGCGATAGTCACCTGTTCACCTGTCGACAGCAGCACATCCATTTCACGCGGTGTCGGATAGTCCATGATCTGCTGGGCAAGATCGGTGAGCCGGTTCGTCTCGCCGCTCATGGCAGAAAGCACGACAACGATATCGTCACCCGCAGCCCTAAAGCCAGCAACCTTATCGGCCACCGCCTCGATTCTCTCTATGGTACCTACCGAGGTACCTCCGAACTTCAATACTAACAGCGCCATTCTTCTCTACTCGATGCCCTAAAGGGGCAGAAAGAGCTCGCCTCGTAGCGAGCTTATTTTCACCAGCTGCTTCACGAAGCCTTAAAGCTTGTTAGCAACCCATTCTTCAACGCTTGCCACGGCAGCCGGGACCGCCTCGACGTCGCTGCCTCCCGCCATGGCCATGTCGGGACGACCGCCGCCCTTGCCACCGACCTGTGTAGCAACCATGTTGGCAAGCTCGCCCGCCTTAATGCGATCGGTAAGGTCTTTGCTTACTCCGGCGACGATACTGACTTTTCCACCAGCGGTGCTGATCAGTAGCACGACCGCAGTGCCAAGCTTGTTTTTGAGTTGATCTACCGTCTCGCGTAGCGCCTTCGGATCGAAGTCATCGACCGCGCACGCGAGTAGTTTGATGCCGCCAACCTCTTTTGCCCTGGCAGCGAGATCGCTGCCCGCACTTGAGGCCATTTTCGCTTTAAGCTGATCGAGCTCTTTCTCTAGCGCTTTATTCGCTACATTCATCTGCTTAACACGATCGAGCAAATCGTCCTGATTCGCCTTCACGACCTCGCAAAGCTGTTTAAGCGTCTGCTCTTCACGTGCGACGAGCGCAAGTGCGCCCTGCCCGGTTACCGCCTCGATTCTGCGCACACCCGAGGAGATACCCGATTCGCTTAGGATTTTAAACAGGCCAATATCGCCGGTTCGCTCGACGTGTGTGCCACCGCAGAATTCGACCGAGAATTTGCCACCCATGCTGACCACACGAACTTCGTCACCATACTTTTCGCCGAATAGCGCCATCGCACCGCGCTGCTGCGCTGCCTCTAATGCCATGACCTCTTTCGCAACCTGAGTGTTCGCCAATATTTCGGCATTCACAGCGGCTTCAATTTTTGCAAGCTCATCCGCAGACACCGGCGCTGAGTGCGAGAAGTCGAAGCGCAGTCGCGTTGCGTCGACGAGCGACCCCTTCTGAGTCACATGTTCTCCGAGCGTATTGCGAAGCGCCGCGTGCATAAGGTGCGTAGCCGAGTGATTAAGGGTGATAGCCTTACGAGCGCTCGCCGCGACTTGACCGGCAAGTGTCTCGCCAACTTTAAGTGAACCGATTACAAGTTCGCCGATATGTAGCAACACATCATTCTGCTTCTGCGTATCGTCGACGCGAAATTCAACACCCTCGGCAAACAGCGTGCCGCGATCTCCTACCTGCCCACCTGACTCTCCATAGAAGGGAGAGCTAGTTAGCACCAGCGTGGCCGACTCACCGGCTTTTAGTGAGTCTTGCGCCTCGCCGTTGACATAGATTGCTGCAACATCGCCGGTCGCCTCCAATGCCTCATAGCCGCGGAAATCAGTCACCTCCACACCGTCGAGTTCGAGCTTATCGACTGCGGAAAAATTACCAGCCGCGCGCGCCTGTGCGCGCTGGACTTGCATCGCAGCCTCGAACCCGTCCATATCGAGTTTAATGCCTGACTCGCGAGCGACGTCGGCGGTGAGGTCTACGGGGAATCCGTAGGTGTCATAGAGCTTAAACACGGTCTCGCCGGCCAGCGTGTCGCCGTTGAGACTAGCAATCGCTTTTTCCAGAATCGCCATGCCGTTCTCGAGCGTGCGCGCAAATTGCTGTTCTTCATCGCGCAGCGCTTTTTCGACACTACTCTGTTTCGCCTTGAGTTCGGGATAGGCCTCACCCATTACCTTCACCAGCCCGGCGACAATTTTATAGAAAAACACCTCTTTAACACCGAGTTGATAGCCATGACGAACCGCACGGCGAATAATGCGGCGCAGTACATAGCCGCGTCCTTCGTTCGATGGCAACACGCCGTCGACGATCAGGAAAGAGCAGGACCGAATATGGTCGGCAATAACCCGCAGCGAATTATTGGTGAGATCTTTCACTCCGGTGATCTCCCCGATATCCTCAAGCAATGATTGGAAAAGATCGATCTCGTAATTGCTGTGTACATTTTGCAGTACAGCGGCGACGCGCTCGAGGCCCGCACCGGTGTCCACAGAGGGCTTCGGCAAGGGTGTCAACGTGCCATCGGCTTTGCGCTCGTACTGCATGAAAACAAGGTTCCAGATTTCGATGTAACGATCGCCGTCTTCGTCGGGGCTGCCTGGCGGGCCACCTGGCACGTCTTCGCCATGATCGAAGAAGATTTCGGAACACGGGCCACAGGGGCCTGTGTCACCCATCGCCCAGAAGTTGTCTTTCTCGCCCAGACGCGAGAAACGAGTTGGATCAATTTTCATTTCATCCAACCACAGCGCAGCCGCTTCGTCGTCGTCTTGATAAACCGTCACCCAGAGTTTCTCAGCCGGTAGACCGAGCTCGACGGTGAGAAACTCCCACGCATACTTGATCGCCTCGCGCTTAAAATAGTCGCCAAATGAGAAGTTGCCGAGCATTTCGAAGAAAGTATGGTGACGCGCCGTATAGCCTACGTTCTCGAGGTCATTATGCTTACCCCCCGCCCGCACACAGCGCTGCGAACTAGTGGCTCGGTTGACCGCTCTCACTTCGTCGCCCAAAAAAGCATCCTTAAACTGGACCATGCCCGCGTTCGTGAACAGAAGCGTTGGATCATTGCCCGGTACCAGCGAGCTGCTGGGCACGATCTCATGGCCACGGTCGGCGAAGAATTGGAGGAACTTTTGGCGAATTTCTGCGCTTTTCATAATATCTACTTATCGGCTAAAGTGCCGGCGCGAAGCCGGCAAGAGTTTGCGGTTCAGACTGTAATTAAAGGGGAGGAAGTATAACGCCTAGCGAGCGGATTTTGCAGGCGTTTTTTGGCTCAGCGCGACAGAAAAAAGAGACAAATTACCCCTCCTTCTCGCTGTGGGTTTCCCTAGTCTCGCTCTCTGGATTCCTATCGCGACCTAACAGCGCAGCCATGTTTGGCTTAAAGTCAAAGTCATCGATAACCTCATCTGCCGGAACCCTGAGCTTGCCGTCGCTGCTGAGAATTACTGAAATGTAACGGGTCTGGGGAAAGTGACTAAGGATGATGGTTAGGATAATTAGGAAAGGCACGCACAGGAACATACCAGGAATGCCCCAGATATAGCCCCAAAGTCCGAGATTCAACAGTATCACTATGGGGCTCAGGTTGAACGAGCTTCCCATCAACCTTGGCTCCAGTATGTTGCCTATACCGATTTGCAGGATTCCGATGCCCGCTAACACGAGCAAAAACAGGCTATACCCATCGGACTGCGCGAGCGCGATCATCGCAGGGAAGATTGTTGCAATTATTGAACCGACCGTGGGTATAAAGTTCAATAGGAAAATAACAAGCCCCCAAACACCGGCAAAATCCACATCAACCGCACGGAGGAAAAGATAGCTAAGAAGGCCGGTAAGCGAACTCGTAAACATTTTAATGCTGATGTATTTCTGTATATCGTTGCGAACGCGGTCGATGATTTTCCGCACATCTCCCTCTTGTCCATCCGCGCCAAAGAGGGCCGAGATTTTTTCATCGAATTTGCCCTGCTCGAGGAAGAGGAAAAGAACATAAATCGAAATTAATCCACCGCTCGCGAGTATGCCTGCAAAGGAGGACGCGATCGTCGCAGCGTAGGCGGGCAGGTCTATCCATTCGGTAATCATCTGCATGAGACCGCGCTCTTGATAAGCAGCCATATCGAGGAAAGGAAGGTTTTCGAGCCTCGACGTGAGGTTCACCTGATAAACAGGGATTACCTGCATGACCTCCTCTAGCCTGCCGCCGAGAAATCCGCCAATTCCCCAAAGCGTCAACGCAAACGTTAGAAACGACAGAATCAAACAAACGAAGCGCGGGAGTTCATACTCGTTCAATCTTATTCGGCCAAACATCGCGGCCAGGGTATTAATCAGATACCAGATGGCAATAGCAATGACTAAGGGCAGCAGCAGGGCCTCACCGACGATCAGCAGATAAAACACGAGAACGACCGCGAGTAGTGTCATCGCAAAACCTGGAATCTTCATGCCCTGCTCTCCTTAGATGGACTGCGTCAAAGCGCAGATTACCACACTCTCATGAGCGCTAAACACTTCGCAATCAACCGTTTACTGGCTAGTCTCTGCGTCTTAGAATGCAAATCCGATCCGAAGCAACAGGATGAACGGTTTTTGCGCAGCAAGAATGATAACAGCGTGGCCAAGAACGACGCTGCAGTCTCAGAGATTCACTCACTCGTGGCAGGATCGCGCAGCCATCTCTCTCTTGCAGCGCAGAGCGACTGCGGGCGGAGGCGTAAAGTCAATCAGGATCGGCTCAAAATCGATGTCGAGACTGCTCTTGTCGTGATTGCCGACGGGATGGGCGGTCATCGCGCAGGCGAGGTCGCCGCTCAGATTGCCGTAGATTGCATACCTGAGCACTTCGCTCAATCCTATGGTGACTCAGCACACGCGGCTGCAGAATGTCTTAAATTTGCACTTGAACAGGCCAACGCCGCTATTTTCGCACAGGCGTTAGCGCCGGAAAACAAGGGCATGGGGACGACTGCCATCGCGGCACACTTCTCAGATAACCAGCTCACTATTGCCCATATCGGCGACTCGAGGCTTTATCTATTTCGACAAGGCAGCCTTGAGCAATTGACGCATGATCACAGCCTTCTCCAAGAACTTATCGACGACGGCTTCTATACGGAGCGCAGCTCCAGATCTACAGGGATGGGCCACGTGGTTACCCGCGCACTGGGAATCAAAGCGACCAGCCAAGTCGACACGCTTCACTGCACATTGCAGGAAGGCGATCTTCTACTGTTTTGCACCGATGGTTTAAGTGATCTGGTTGCCGACTGGCAGATTAGCGACACGCTCAGAGAGTTTGAAGGCGATCTGGCAGACACCTGCCGCCTGCTGATCAATCATGCAAATCGCAACGGTGGCAGAGACAATGTCAGCGTCGTTCTAGCGCGTTACAGCGCAGCGCGGGAGGGTTAATTCCCGCCCCATGGCCTGCTCATTACACTCCGCCGAAGGCTTCAAGTAATGTCGACTGCGTGAGAATTTGTGGCAGAATTTCAGGCTCTCCCTCGCGAGGATACAAGAGGTAGAGCGGAACCGAAGGCCGATTAAACTGTTCGAGCACCTCAGTAATTTCGGGATCCTCGTTCGTCCAGTCCCCTTTCAAATACGTGATGTCATTATCGACCAACGCTTTCTTTACCGCGTCGCTGCCGAGTGATGTCTGCTCGTTTGCGAGACAGGTGATGCACCAGTCAGCAGTCATATTAATAAAGACTGGCTTGCCAGCCGCGCGCAATTCGGCAAGTCTCGCCGCCGAAAAAGGTTCGAAATTATCGCTGCTCGCGAGGAGATTTCCCTCCTCGTCGTATTCGGCGACACTCGCCTCACGCGCCTGAGTTTGCAGAAATGGCGTCTGCATCAGATAAAGAGCAAAGCCGACCGCAACGGCGGCGGTGGCATAATTTAAGCTCAAGGCGATCGGGCCCATCGTAAATCGTTTCTGATATAACCAGGCTGCAAAAGCGAGCACGACGCAGGCGCCGAGCACGAGAGTCATACCCATGATTCCGACCTGATTGCCAAGTACCCAGAGGAAGAACAGCGCGGAGGCGTAGAGCGGGAATGCCATAAACTGTTTAAACGTTTCCATCCACTGCCCAGGCTTGGGCAGGAACCGAGTCAGCACCGGCACATAGGACAGAATCAAAATTGGCGCAGCCATGCCAAGCCCCAGAGAAATAAACACGACCATCGCCAGCGCCCAAGGCTGGGTCAAAGCAAAGCCTAGCGCGGGCCCCATAAAGGGCGCCGTGCAGGGAGTCGCAACCGTGGTCGCGAGCACTCCCGTAAAGAAAGATCCCTTATACCCCTCTTTCTGCGCAAGATTGCCACCCATGCCCATAAGGCTCGTGCCAATTTCGAATACGCCAGACAGGCTCAGGGCGAGCATGAAGAACACATAAACGATGAGTGCCAAAAACCAAGGCTGCTGGAATTGGAATGCCCAGCCAATTCGCTCGCCGCCGGCGCGCAGCACGATTAACACCGTCGCGAGCGCCATAAATGCCACGAGAACCCCAGCCGTGTAAGCCAAGCCATCCATGCGCTGCTTCTGCGCGGTGGCGCCGGAATTTTTCGCGAGGCTTAGCGCCTTCATCGATAATACTGGGAACACGCAGGGCATCAGATTGAGGATAAGTCCGCCGAGGAAAGCGAATGCAACGTAGAGCAGCAAACCGCCGCCATTCTGATCTTGCTGACTTGCCGCGGCCATCGGCAGCAAGGAAAACTCGCTCAGCTCAACAGCGGGACTTGAGAAATCATAGGCTACGCGCTCACCCTGCGCGTCTTCGAGTACCAGCACACCATAAACCTCACTGAGATCTTCGAGCATACGCCGCGGCTGCGAATGGGTGATCTGCAATAAATTAGCGCTAAGGGTCACATCGCGAAGAGGCCCGGGTTTTATTACGCGGCGCTTCTCGGGGAAAAAATAGGCCTCGGTAAAACCATCGAACAGCCCCTGCTCCGAGCTAAAGCCCAGACTTACCCGCTCACCCGCCGCGACTACGCTTTGCTCGATGTCATGATCGACAATCGGACGCTGCGCACGTGCTTTCGCGAAATACTCCTCAGCGGCGGCGTCAAGCTGGGCGCTCTGCGCAACGGGCAAAGTGAGCTCGAGGCGCTGCTCACCCGGAATACAAATCTGCTCGCACACATTCCAAAACGCAGTCGTGGCGAGAGTTGCGCTGTCATCGCTGAAGTTAGCGGGCAGCGTGATTGCAACAGGAATGACCACTTCGTCTTCGTAGCCAAAATTAACGAGATCGGTCTCGTAGAACGGTAGCCAATGCGGGGCGGGAAATTCAAGTTCGCCAATGCGTGTGCCTACCGGCACAGACCAATCACTGAGGCTAGTTGGCTCGCCGCTGTCGCCACCCATTTTCCAGTAAGTGTGCCAATGCGCAGCGGGTTTAAGTCTCAGACCCAACCACTGTGTCTCGCCGGGCACGAGTGTTGTTGACTCGCTCAGCAGTTCGACCTCGATACTGTTATCCCAGGCCACTGGCGAGCGTGTCGCGAGCACATCATAGCCGTGCAACTGTCCCTCGCTGTCGATGAAGGCGAGCAAGCCTTCGAGTTCGCCTTGCTGAGAATCGAAGCGGCGATGCTGCGCCGTGGTTATCTGCACACGATCACCGTCGAGCATGACCTTGCGCATCGGCGCGTATTTCATGACCCGCCGCTGCTGTGGGAAGAACCACGCTTCGTCGGCGTCGGTGAAGCGCGCATCCGGCGCCTGCACCATGACATTGATTTCGCCGCCGTGTGCGTTAAACGTGGCAACTAACTCATGTTCTTCACGCTTGAGCGGCGTGCTTGCGCGCGCCTCTGCAAAACCGTCTACCCAGCGCGGGTCAATTATGGGTTCCGAAGCGACAGGGAGCGTGAGTGAGAACTCGGCTGCTCCCGGAATACAGATCTCGTCGCAGACCTGCCAATCAATTTGAGTCGCAAGATTAAATGACGAATCCGCATAGTCGGCGGGGACTGTAACTGGGAGAGGCAGGAGGACCTCTCTCTTATAGGTAAAAGTAACAAGATCGCTGCCTGGAAACGGTGTCCACTCAGGAATTGGCCATTGGATCTCGCCAGCGCTTGCGCCTACGGGGAGCCGCCACTCGCTCGTGCTTGTCGCCTCGCCACTGTCGCCGCCGAATTTCCAATAGGTATGCCAGTGCTCAATGGGCTTAAGGCGTATAGCGAGCCACAGGGTCTCACCAGGCACCACATTGGTCGTTTCCGCGAGTAGCTCCACCTCAATCTGGTCCGTCCTGTGAACCTGCGCAAAAGAGGTGATTGAGCTAAAGCTAAAAATTATTAATAACAATAGCTTATAAGACTTGATTAACATGCTTTATTCCATTGTTATAAAGGCGTTTATCCGCAGTTTGATGAGAAAACTCAACACAACGCCCTGCAATCTCATTCAGGCAGAATTTGCGTCTCGTAAACAGCAACGCCGAAGCCTAGAAGGTAACAAATACGCCCTTCCCTGTCATTGCAGACCTATCAGTGTCCGACTTGCGGGTCTGATGCTGCCTTTGCTTGCGGTCACTCAACTACCCGGCAGCGACACTAATGACTTTGCAGAAGACGCTCAACCATCAGCTGCACGGTCCTATTCCCTCTAAATTCATTAATGCTGAGCCTGTAGGCTAACTCAATCTCGGTCGCTGTTGCCTCTGGCCACTCCTCTTCACTCACAGCGAAGGCAATAGCATCGATGATAACCGCATTGTCGTCTAGAGGACTCAGCACCATTTTAAGATGGTTCTCACCAAGGCGGCGCTGCTGTTGGAGTCTGAATCGACCGTGAAAAACGGGTTCGGGAAACGCCTGCCCCCACGGACCCGCGGCGGCAAGTTCCTCAGCGCAGCCGAGCGTAAGCTCATGTGCCGCAAGCTCACCGTCGCTCACAATCGTCGCCTGCAACAGTTCGGGGCTTAGAATACGTGTGGCCTCCGCGGCAAAGGCGCGTGCGAAAGCATCAAAGTTATCGCGAGAAAGGCTAAGCCCCGCCGCCATCGCATGACCGCCAAATTTGGTCACAAGGCCTGGGTTCGAGGTTGCAACCGCATCAAGCGCATCGCGTATATGAAAACCAGGTATCGATCTTGCCGAGCCTTTGAGCTCCGACTCAGGGTTATCCGCATCGGCCAACGCGAAGGCGATAACGGGACGATGACAGCGCTCTTTGATTCGAGAAGCAACGATGCCGACCACGCCCTGATGCCATCGTTCATCGAATAGACTCAATGCCGCGGGTAGATCATCGGCGTCGAAGGCAAGCTGATCAACCAAGGCAAACGCCTGCTCGCGCATGCCTGCCTCGATATCGCGGCGATCTTTATTCATACCGTCGAGCTCTAAGGCATACTCATAGGCTTCGTGCTCGGAAAGCGTGAGCAGGCACTCGATGCCTGTCGACATATCATCGAGGCGCCCTGCGGCATTAAGCCGAGGCCCAACCGCAAAGCCTAGATCGCTCGCAGCGAGAGTCGCAAAATTGCGTTTTGCAAGCGTCAATAGGTTCAGAATCCCAGGGCGCGCCCGCCCTGCTCTAATCCGCTTGATGCCCTCACTGACAAGAATGCGATTATTGTGATCGAGCGCAACAACATCGGCTACGGTGCCTAACGCCACAAGGTCGAGCTGTTCGGCCAGATTCGGCTCAGGAATGTTTTTGCGCTCAAACCACCCGCTTTCCCGAAGGCGACTCCTCAGCGCAAGCATCACGTAAAAGATCACGCCCACGCCTGCGATGCTTTTACTCGGAAACTCACAGCCGGGCTGATTGGGGTTGACGATCGCATCGGCTGCCGGCAGCTCGCGCCCCGGCAGGTGATGGTCTGTGACGAGGGTCTTTATACCTGCTTCGCGCGCAGCGGCTATACCCTCAAGACTCGAGATGCCATTGTCGACGGTGATAATGAGATCAGGAGTCTTTGCTTTTGCGAGCTCGACGATTTCGGGGGTTAGCCCGTAGCCGTATTCGAACCGGTTCGGCACGATGTAATCGATATGCGCACAGCCTAGGGCACGCATCACAGTCATGGCCAGCGCGCAGCTGGTAGCGCCGTCGGCATCAAAATCTGCGACGATCAACACCCGCTCTGCATTGTTGAGCGCAGTTTCCAATAACCCCACCGCCGCGTCGATCCCTTTGAGGCGCGTAGGTGAAATTAGCTGCGACAGTTTTAGCTCGAGCTCCGTGAGTGCTGCAAGCGGCCGTTGACTGTAAATCCGGCGGACCAACGGCGGCAACGAATCGGGTAGAACTAGATCGCCGGGCGTACGGGTAATGAGTTGTAGTGGCATCCTCTAACGCCGCGCGTGGGTTTTTACATAGTCGGTCACAGCGTAAAGGTCGTTGGCGACTACGCTAAAGTTCTCTTCACGCTCGAACAGGTCTGATAGGTGTTCGGGCAATTCTGGCGACGCCAGACCTGCCGCCGTTATTGCATCGCCAAACTTGGCAGGATGGGCAGTTGCCAACGTAACCATAGGCACTGAATCATCACGACGGCAGCGGCGAGCGGCTTCAACGCCAATTGCCGAATGCGGATCGAGCAGCATGCCGGTCTGCGCCTTTACCGACGCGATAACCTCACAGGTCGTCTCGTCATCTACGGCCGCACTGTCAAAAATAGCGGACACGCGCTGCCAGCGCTCGTTAGGCACGCTGCGAATGTCTTTGCCGAATTTAGTCATTAGATCGGCGACCGTTGCACCGTCACCATCAAACACATCAAACAGAAAACGCTCAAAGTTGCTCGACACCAGAATATCCATACTTGGCGAATAGGTCTTTGCGAGTTCAGACACCGAATAGTCATTGTGGGCGATAAACCGGTGGAGAATGTCATTTTTGTTCGTTGCGACGACTAACTGGTCGATCGGAAGTCCCATCCTCTTTGCAAGATAGCCTGCATAGATGTCGCCGAAATTGCCCGTCGGTACCGAAAAAGACACCTTGCGCTCTGGGCCTCCGAGCCGTAAAGCGGCCGAAAAATAATAGACAATCTGCATCAATATGCGCGCCCAGTTAATCGAATTTACCGCGACTAACTGTCGGTCCTCAGCGAGGAAACTTTGATCGGCGAAAGCGGCTTTCACAATTCGCTGACAGTCATCGAAATTGCCCTCAACGGCGAGATTAAACACGTTATTGCCGGTGACTGTTGTCATCTGCTTGCGCTGCACATCCGAGACACGGTTATGCGGATGAAGAATAAAAATATCAACTCGGTCGGAATGACGGCAGCCTTCGAGCGCAGCCGAGCCGGTATCACCCGAGGTTGCACCTAAAATAACTACACGTTGGTCACGCTTACTCAGAACATAGTTCAGCAGACGACCAAGCACCTGCAGGGCAAAGTCTTTAAATGCCAGCGTGGGACCATGAAAAAGTTCGAGCACATACTCCTCATTACCAAGCGACTCGAGCGCTGCAATATCGGGATGATTAAATGCGGCATAACTCTGCTCGATAATTTCACGCAGGTCCTGTGTTGGGATCTCATCACCTATAAAAGGCGCGATCACCTTCATAGCTAGCTCTGGATAACTCAGCTCTCGCCAAGACTCGATTTCCTCAAGCGAAAAATGTGGGAGCTCTGTGGGCACATAGAGACCGCCGTCTGGGGCAAGACCCGTGAGCAGCACCTGTTCGAAATTTTGCTGAGGGCAACCGCCACGTGTGCTTTCGTATTTCACGTTTAATCCTTTTATTCGCCGAAGCTCTCGACACGAATTCGCATTACCGGCGCTGTGACACTAGCAAGCTTCTCTATCGCTGCGATAGCTTCATCCAATTCACTTTCGCGCGCTTTATCGGTTAGTATAACGATCGGTACATTTTTTCCGTCGCTTTCTTTCTGAATCAGCGCATCGATACCGATACCGAAGCGTTCCAACTCAGAGGCGACATTTGCCATCACACCAATGATATCTTGCGCTGTGATTCGTAAGTAATATTCAGTTTCTATCTCGTCTATTGTCAGCGCTTTGAGGTCGGTTCTCAATGTTTCAAACCCAAGTATGGGGACATTCGGTCTGGCGAGCCCCTGCGCTTTTGCACGCGCGATATCAATTATATCTGCTACAACCGACGACGCCGTTGCCTCCGCGCCCGCACCCGGGCCGTTATAAAGCGTAGTTCCAACCGCATGCCCATGAACGACGACAGCGTTACCAACGCCATGAACGTGAGCCAGCAGATGCTTCGTAGAAATCAACGTAGGATGGACCCGTGTTTGCACCCAGCCGTTTTCGAGTCTCGCGATACCTAGATGCTTTATGTGATAGCCTAATTCTTTCGCGTACCCGATGTCTTCGGGAGTCAGCGCACTTATACCTTCTGTATAAGTTTTGTCGAAGGCCAATGGCATGCCAAAGGCAATTGCAGCCATTATTGTCAGCTTGTGTGCAGCATCAATTCCCTCGACGTCGAATGTAGGGTCGGCCTCTGCATAGCCGAGGGCTTGTGCTTCTTCCAACACGTCGGCGAACTCTCGCTGCTTATCCATCATCTCGGAGAGTATAAAATTGCCAGTGCCGTTAATGATGCCCGCCAGCCAATCGATTCGATTAGCGGCAAGACCCTCGCGAAGCGCTTTTACAATCGGGATTCCCCCTGCAACCGCGCTCTCATAAGCAAGCGTTACACCTTTCTGTTCGGCGAGCTCGATTAGCGCTGCCCCTCGCTCGGCAATTAGCGCTTTGTTTGCAGTCACGACGTGTTTGCCGTTTTCTAGCGCTTTTTTCACCACCTCAAACGCAGGATCAAAACCACCCATCGCCTCGACGACAACATCGACCTCGCCGTCGCCAGCGATCTCGAAAGGGTCAGTGCCCGAATAGGTCACTCCGGCGATATCCACTTGAAGGCTACGGGAAGCCACTCGATAAACCTCAATTTCGACGCCTGTCTTGCGCGTTATTTCCTTCGCGTTGCCCTGCAGTAACGCGAGCGTGCCGCTGCCCACAGTGCCATAGCCACAGATACCTACTTTTAATGTGTTTGATTTGATGGAGTTCAACGCATAGCCTCGTAAGAAGAAGACGCGCACAGCCGCGTCGTCCCGAATTATACTGGATTTGATGAGCCAGGAGGTGACTACCTCCGATCTGAGAAATCCTATCTAAGAATACTTTTTAGAGAACGCCTAACATAGCGGCAAGACGCGTTGCTTCAATATAGCCAGGCACAAGCCGCCCGTCGGGGAAGACCAGCGCTGGCGTCCCGTTCACACCGAACTCATTGCCGAGCGCATAGTGATCGAGTATCGGCGTTTCGCAATCGGCTGCGGGTAGATTCTGTCCGTTCTTCGCCTGATTAAATGATTTGTGACGATTACTCGAACACCATACCGAAACCATTTTAGGAAAGGCGGGAGAATCGGCGCCACCGCGCGGGTATGCGAGATACCTGACACGTATGCCGTAAGCCAGAAGCTGATCAAGCTCGCCGTGCAATTTACGGCAATACGTACAATCAACGTCTGTGAAGACGGTGAGAGTAGCCTTGGTTTCTTCAGGCTCAAAAATAATCATCTCGGATTCGGCGATCTTATTGAGCTTTTCTAAATTTGTACCCTGCCGAGAAGTTGCAGAGAGATTGACCAGACCAGACGGGCTCGTTCTGTACATGTCACCAGCGAACAGATAATCACCGGAGATGTCGCTGTAGAGAATTTCTCCTGTGCTGAGCTGCACCTCATAGATTGTTGGCAAGACCGTTTTCTTGAGGGCGGTTATTTTGAGTTGGTTACCAGAAGCCGTTTCGATGGCGGCCGACAGCTTATCCCTGAGCGATTGCTGGGCACTCACCTGCCCGATACCAAGGGCCAAAGTCGCGGTCAGAACACCAATGACCCAACGCTTGGTGATGATTGAATTCAGCAGTTCGAGCTGCGCGGCCATGTGATGCCGCAAGATAGCTAGCGAAACTTTCATACTCTTGCTCCTGGCCACTTATTGACCGCTGTCGAGACTTCATTTTATAGCATTTGAATGCGCAGGGCTCAATTGATAAGGGCCTGCGACACCGCCGCATTACAGAAAATCGCACGTGAGTATCGGCTTCCATGCGTGAAGACTTTTAGCCGTGCACAAACGAAAAAGCCGGCATCAGCCGGCTTAGTCGCTACGCTTAGACGCATTATAATGCGCTAGGCTGCTTGCAGGAGAGAGCGCTTAGGCTTTCTTTTCAAGCTTCTCAGTGATACGCGCCTTACGGCCAGCGAGGTCACGCAAATAGTAAAGTTTAGCTTGGCGAACATCACCACGACGCTTAACAGTGACGCTCTCGACTTGATTGCTATACGCTTGGAAAGTTCGCTCTACACCTACACCGTGAGAAATTTTACGGACGGTGAAAGCAGAGTTGAGCCCGCGGTTACGACGGCCAATTACGACACCCTCGAATGCTTGAAGACGCTCACGCTCGCCTTCTTTAATTTTTACTTGCACAACGATCGTGTCACCAGGACCGAAGTCTGGTAGTTCGCGTGCCATCTGTGACTCTTCGATCTGCTGAATGATTTTGTTCTTGCTCATCGTGCCTGCTCCTAAACTCTCTGGGCCCCGCGGCTCACGCCTGAGGATTATTCTGTGTCAATTCAATTTCTAGTGCCTAGCTTACTGGTCACCGTGTTCTTTCTGGTATTCATCGAGCAACATGCGCTGCTCCGGCGTCAACTCCCTAGCCTCAAGCAAGTCGGGTCGTTTGCGCCATGTCGTTCCTAAAGCCTGTTTGTGTCGCCAACGCTTAATCGCAGCATGGTCTCCACTCAGCAGAACACTGGGTACGTCACGTCCTTCGAAGCTCTGCGGCCGCGTATACTCGGGGCAATGCAGCAAGCCTTCTTCGAAACTGTCTTGCAGCGCGGAGTCACTGTCTCCTAGCGCGCCGGTCTGACGACGAATCATTGCATCGACGATTGCCATCGCAGCAATTTCACCGCCGCTGATGACAAAATCACCGAGCGACCACTCCTCGTCAATCTCGCTCTCTATTACCCGCTGGTCGATCCCTTGGTATCGGCCGCAGATGAGAATCAGTGATGCCGCCTGTGACTCACTGACCACTTTCTCTTGATCTACCTTAGCGCCTTGAGGCGAGAGGTAAACAACCTTGGGCACAGACTCTGTGCTGCGCGTCAACGCGTCTTTCGTTGCACGAATTGCCGCGACGAGCGGCTCAGTCTTCATGAGCATGCCCGGACCGCCGCCAAAAGGCTTGTCATCGACGGTTCGGTGCTTATCCGCGGTAAAATCACGCGGATTGACCAGCTCGAGCTCTACCAAGCCGTCTCGAATAGCCCGACCACATATCCCATAGTCGCTTAGGGCTGCGAACATTTCCGGTAAAAGCGTGATCAAGCCAATTTTCATTTCTTGATCTCTCTTCCCTCGCATCGCTTCAAGGTCGACCTGCGCGACGCTTAGGCGAGATAATCGGCCTCCCAATCGACGCGAATTACACCCTCGTCGAGGTCAACCTTTAGCACAACCGAATCACTTAGATACGGAATCAATCGTTCTCGGTCGTCAATGCTTTCTTCGGTTGCTGTAACTACCATGACGTCATTTGCGCCGGTTTCGAGCATCGATTTGATGACGCCGAAGCATTCATTTTGCCTATTTACTACCGTCAGCCCCTCGAGCTGATACCAATAGTATTCATCGCTTTCGAGTTCCGGCAGGGCCTGCCTTTCTACCGACAGCGTGGCGCCATTTAGCAGCCTCGCTTCCTCTGGGTTATCGATCCCCTTAAAGTGAGCGATCAACCCCTTTGGCTGTTGCCGATAATCATCTATTTCTAACAGACGCGAGGCAGAAGCCGGTGCCAGACTTCTATCAAATTCGGCTCTAAACACGGGGTAATCGAGAATACCGTCTGGGACCTCGGTAAACGAGATGACTCGTACCCAACCCTTGATGCCATGCACTTTGCCGACTTTGCCCAGAACTACCCAGGCTTCGTTCGATGCGTCACTGTCACGCGAACCGCTCAAGCTCAGGTCTATGCCTCTGTGCTTGGCGCTTTTGCGGCATCCTTAGCTAGCGACACTACGCGAGGGCTCATCTGAGCACCCTGAGCGCGCCAGTAAGCCATCCGCTCCTGATCCAGACGCAGGCGCTCTTCACCGCCGGTCGCGCGTGGGTTGAAGAAACCGATGCGCTCGATGAAACGGCCATCGCGCGATGAGCGGCTATCAGTAACCGTGATGTGATAGAAAGGACGTTTCTTAGCGCCACCACGAGATAGTCGAATCGTGACCATACTTAATTCCTGTTAGGTTTACTTAGCAAATATTCTATTAAATCCGCAGCTTACGCCGACGAGCCGTTATTTTTCTGCTGTTTCTTTTTATAAACAGCGCACGAAATATCCGGCCTGGATAAAAGGGCGGGTATTCTATGTTAAATAAGTAGGGATTGGAAGCAAGTATAACGCGCCAAATTCAACCAAACCGCCCTGCAACCTTTTAAGCTTTGATGAAGGTTGCCGATGACACGCCGAGACTCATTCAGAATCGTGGGAAATTACCCCCGGGGCCCCCTATTCCGCCCGCACCGCGCATCCCACCTAGGCCGCGCATCATGTTAGCCATGTTGCCGCCCTTCATCTTTTTCATCACTTTCTGCATCTGCTTATGTTGTTTGAGCAGCTGGTTTAGATCCTGAATCTGTGTGCCCGAGCCCTGCGTGATGCGGCGCTTGCGCGAACCATTCAACACATCCGGATTGCGCCGCTCACGCGGAGTCATCGAATTTATAATCGACTCCATACGTTTGAACTTCGAATCATCGACCATCTTTGCCGCACCAGGTGGCAGTGCACCCATGCCCGGCAATTTGTCCATAATGCTGGCGACGCCGCCCATATTCTGCATTTGTTTGAGCTGCTCGCGAAAATCTTCAAGGTCGAAACCCTTGCCCTTCTTGATCTTGTTCGCGAGTTTCTCTGCCTGCGCCCTGTCAACTTTGCGCTCCGCTTCTTCGATAAGCGACAGAACATCGCCCATGCCGAGGATTCGCGATGCGATGCGATCGGGATAAAATGGCTCGAGCGCATCACTCTTTTCACCCATGCCGATGAACTTGATCGGCTTGCCGGTAATATGCCGCACAGACAGTGCAGCGCCGCCTCGCGCATCACCGTCTGCCTTGGTCAGAATCACACCGGTCAGCGGCAGGGCATCATTAAAGGCCTTCGCAGTAGTTGCAGCGTCTTGACCCGTCATCGCGTCGACTACAAACAGCGTCTCAACTGGCTTTAACAGCGCATGCAGATCGCCGATCTCCGCCATCATCTCGGAATCGACTGCCAACCGTCCCGCAGTATCGACAATGAGCACGTCGATGAACTTGCGCTTTGCTTCGACTAGCGCTGCAGAAACGATAGCCGCAGGCTTCTGCTGCTCATTACTGTCGAAAAATTCAACTTCAACCTCCGCGGCGAGCGTCTGCAGCTGCTTTATCGCCGCCGGTCGATAAACGTCCGCACTCACCACCATGACTGACTTTTTGGCCGTTTGCTTGAGATAGCGTGAGAGCTTTCCTACAGACGTCGTCTTACCTGCACCCTGCAAACCTGCCATTAAGATGACAGCGGGCGGTGCAGCCTTGAGATCGAGCTCACTGTTGGCATTGCCCATCACAGCTTCGAGCTCGGCTTGCACGATCTTTATGAAGGCCTGACCCGGGCTCAGGCTCTTACTGACTTCTTGACCTACCGCCCGCAGGCTTACTCGATCGGTAAAATCTTTAACGACAGCAAGCGCCACGTCGGCTTCGAGTAACGCGCGCCGCACTTCGCGCAGCGCATCCTGAATATTCTCCTCTGACAGCACTGCCTTGCCAGTAAGCTTACGGAACGTGCCTGAGAGTCTTTCGCTGAGGGTATCGAACACCTGTTAATTACCACCTAATTCTGCAGTTGCCCGTATTAACGGGAGATTAAAATATCGAGACGCAGCCTATTGATGCGCAAGTATAGCGCAGTTGCACGCTAAAATGACGCCCAAAAACTACTTCAACGACCCTGTTACATGTGCGACACTTTCGGCCTGTTAGCCTCAATTTATTTGTCTCGTCGCTTTAAGCGATAATCTGGCCCATAAAAATGCAAGAAATAGCTGGTGCAATCGCGATTCTCTTCTACCTCGCAAGCATTTCGCTGCAGGTGGCAGGGCCGCAAAGAGAGCATCGCCGATCAGCTATGCTCGCCTGCGGCTTTGTCGCAGCCACGGCCCACGCCGCGAGCGCCTTCGCCGTGCTGCACGCGCCCGGAGGCTGGCATTTTGGTCTCGTCGAAATCAGCACACTAATTAGTGCGGTTATCTCGTTGCTTGTCCTAGCCAGTAGCTTAAGGAAGCCCTTAGAAAACCTTTTCTTAGCGCTTTTCCCGCTTGCGATTTTCTCGATTGCTGCGTCGCTGAGCGTTAGTAGCCAGTTCCCGCCGACACAGCTCGATAGCGGGTCGGCGAGCCACGTCCTCTTATCTATATTGGCCTATAGCGTGATTACCATTGCTGCGCTGCAGGCGCTCCTGCTCGCCTATCAAAATAATAGACTCAAACATCATCACCCTGGCGGATTGCTCAACAAGCTCCCTCCTCTTCAAGACATGGAGGCACTTCTGTTCGAGCTGCTCTGGGCCGGCCAGATTCTCCTGAGCACCGCCATCGTCGCCGGTTTCCTATTTTTCGATAATATCTGGGGAATCGACGGCGTCATCCACAAGACTTTCTTCTCTCTGCTGGCGTGGATTGTTTTTGCGGCGCTCCTATGGGGACGCAGCAGCTTAGGCTGGAGAGGGGTCACTGCCATTCGCTTTACGCTGAGCGGTTTTGGCCTGCTGATCCTTGGTTTTTATGGATCAAAATTTGCGCTTGAATACCTTATTAAGTAATTCCGATTGAGAATTCACTTTTATAATTCACCTTTCTAATTCACTTTTTAAATCAACTACGAAAACCCACTTTTGCAACCCATTTTTGCAACCCAGTCAGGTATAGATAAAACATGAGTCAAGACGACAGTTCGTTACTCGCTCTTCTACTCTCTTTCCTCGCGTTGATCATTGCGTCTGCCTATTTCTCATCGAGCGAGACAGGCATGATGAGTCTCAACCGCTATCGACTTCGTCATTTAGCGCGCTCAGATCACGCCGGGGCGAAGCGCGCAAGCAAGCTTCTTGAGTCTCCCGACAAATTGATCGGCGTGATACTCATTGGCAATAATTTCGTCAATTTCCTCGCCGCCTCTATAGCGACATCGATTGCGATCGCTTTATTCGGTGACCCCTCTCCAATTCTAACGGCAGTTGTTCTCACACTTGTCGTGCTCATCTTTGCCGAAGTAACGCCTAAAACGATTGCTGCGCTATATCCTGAAAAGATCGCCTACCCGTCGAGCCTGCTACTCGCCTTACTGCTCAAGCTTCTCTATCCGGTGGTGTGGATCGTCAACGTGGTGTCCAACGCCCTTGTGCGCTTACTCGGTTTTAGCTCCGAGGCCAATACCAACGAGAATCAGCTAACCCCCGAGGAACTTCGAACGGTGGTCTATGAATCCGGCGGTCGCATTCCCCGCCGCCGCCATGGCATGTTGATGAACATCCTCGACCTTGAGCGCGTCACCGTAGACGACATTCTCGTTCCTCGCCACGAGCTTGTTGGAATCGATATCGAGGACGATCTCAGCGACATACTTTTACAGATTAGCAGCGCTCAGCACACCCGTTTGCCGGTTTACAAACACGACATCGATAATATCGTCGGCGTGCTTCACCTGCGCAGTACAGGCAAACTAATCGGTATAGAAGAGTTGAACAAATCGGCATTGCTGCAGGAAACCGCCGAGCCTTATTTCATTCCAGAAAGCACGCCTCTGCACACACAGCTGTTCAACTTTCAGAAGAAAAAAGAGCGTATGGCGGTAGTTGTCGACGAGTACGGGGCGGTCAAGGGAATCATCACCCTTGAGGATATTCTGGAAGAAATTGTTGGCGAATTCACAACCGACCTTGCTGCAAGCAGCAAAGATATTCACCCACAGGAAGACGGGAGCTTCTTAATTGATGGCTCTGCCAGCGTTAGAGACATCAACAAAGTATTATCTTGGGATCTCGATAGCAGCGGCGCGAAAACGCTCAACGGTCTGCTTACCGAATCGCTTGAGTCGATACCCGACTCCTCCGTCTGCATCAATCTCGATGGTTACTACGCAGAGATCGTGCAGGTGAAAGACAATGTGATTAGAACAGTAAAGATGCGGCGCGCGCCTCAAACTCAGCTGGATGGTGGAATCGATGGCTAAGCGCGACGCCAGTGCTCGAGTCCTTGCGCCGCATTAGAGTAACGTACGCTGAGCTCGATAGGTTGACTCCTTGTTTGAACGTCACCCTCAGCCTGTAAGGCAAGCCCAAAAGCATATTCCTCGCCCGCGAGCGCGCCCTGCCAGAAACGCCACGATGCCGGTTTCTGGTCTACCAATGAGCCCTCAAAGCTTATGCTCACAGACGCGGGTGAATCCTCATCCGCGTCGCTCTCATGAGCATCCTCGGCAAAGCTAAAACTAAAATCGCTTAGCGGTATAGCCAAGCCGAGTCCGCGTGCCTTGATGTATGCCTCTTTGAGTGCCCAAAGCGAATAGAAACGCGCGAGCCTCGAGGACTCGGGAAGTGCGAGAAGCGCAGATTGCTCGCGCTCTGAAAAATAGCGCGCGATAAGCCGCTCGACCCGACGCTGCCGCGCGGCGTATTCGACATCTACACCGAGTATGCCTGCGTGCGTAACAGCAATCACGACGCGATCACGCGAATGTGAGAGGTTGAACGACAAGCCGCGCCGCTTGCTGAGTTCTGGGCGACCATGTGAGCCGACGGTTAGCTGTAATTCGTCTTTGGTAACGTAGCGAGAAAGCACATTCTGCAGCATCGCGCGTGAAACCAGCAGCTGACGCCTGCTCCGCGCGAGCGTGTAGCGTTCATATCGCTGCTGCTCAGGCACGCTCAGCAGACTCTTTGCGCGAACTTCGAGATCGGCAAGCTCGAATCCAGACGAATCGAGTATCCACAGATCAATCGCCTCACTCACGACCACAGCCCTCCACTTTTAGCCAGCGCACTCAAGCGTAAAAGAGTTTTGCTGTCTTCGCTGTCGTAAATACAGCGAAGCTGTTTCGCGGCAATACGCGTTTCTCTGGGGGTGGCGAAGGCGTTGTTGACGTAGTGTGTCGAATCGATCTCGATGCTCTGATTTACATGACTATGGCCATACACATGAATATCTGGCGAAAGATGACGGACTTGAGCGCCTAACTCAACGCTTCCCAAGACTGGATAGACTGTGCGTTTTGACTCTGGCACCCAGCTGGGCATCAACTCAATAGACGGGAGAAAATGCGAGCAGGTAATACGCAGGTTCGGTGCCAGAGCGTGACTCTCGCGACCACGAGGCGCCGATCGTTCTTTGACCCATTCGAAAACGCCACTGTTGAGCTGGTGAAAATAACGCGTTACGGCATGACTATCAGGTAACGAAACTGGCCAGCTGCAAGCGGAGAAATCGCGCCATCCTAGGCGCAGCGATCGATCCATCGATCCGAAGGAGAAGTCGTACCAAGAGAGCAGCGGCAGAAACTCGACTCCTGCGTACTCGAAGGGTTTGGTTGCCACATCCAATTCGCCGCAGAGCCTTTGAATCGCTTCAAATTTTGCAAGAGAGCAGTCATAAGTGCAGCGGCGAACCCACAGGTCATGATTACCCGGCACGAACATCACTTTGGCGAATCGCTCAACGCAGCCGCGTAGTACACGCTCGAGCAGCGCCATGTCCTCAGACACATCGCCCGCGAGCAGCAATACATCTGCTTGATATGCCGTCTCGTCTAAGCTCAGCACCCAGTCGAGGTTTTGAGGGTAGTCGACATGAATGTCGGACACCGCATACACCCTCACCTAGAGCCCTTTCCTAGCTAAAGCTTTATTCGCTGGAGCTTTCTTCTTTACGGCTGTCTTCGCTGCGGCTTTCTTCACGGCAGCTTCCGACGATTCAGTATTAGCCGTCGCAGAGAGATGTGCCTTAATATGCTCTGCGAGGAGTAAATAGTCGTCTCGGCGCGGGTCGGTTTTACGCCAAGCCATGCCAATCTCACGATCGACGTTCTCATTGCTAAAATGTTTGATACTCAGGTGTGTATCGCCCAAAACGTCGGCAGCAACCGACATCGCCGGCAGCAGGGTGAGCCCTAAACCGTTAGCGACCATCTGCACCAGGGTATGCAGGCTGTTGCCTTGATAAACGATATCGGTTGCCGCAGCTTTCAACTGACAGGCCTCAAGCGCATGATCACGGAGGCAATGCCCTTCCTCGAGTAGCAACAGGCTTTCGCCCCTTAGCTGTCCCTGTTCAACCTGCTTTAACTTCTCGAAGGCATGCCCGGGAGGGAGGCATAGCAGAAACTCGTCTTTGCACAGACTGATCACTTCCATGTCGGGCAAGGCATACGGTAGCGCGAGAATAATGAGATCGAGTTGTCCCTGCTGCAGCTGCCGCTCTAACTGAGCGCTCATCTCTTCTTTTAAAAAAAGTTTGAGCTTGGGATAGTTGCGTCGCAGGCTAGTCAGCATCGGCGGCAATAGGAAAGGGCCAATTGTGGGAATAACACCGAGCCGAAGATCGCCCGACAGCGGCTCGGCATGGGCCTTGGCCAGCGCGACGAAATCCTCAACGTCGCCGAGAATGACACGGGCCTGTTTCAGCAGCTTTTCGCCGAGCGGTGTTATGAGGACAGATTTCTTATTGCGCTCAAAAACCTTCGCATCGAGCTGCGATTCGAGTTCTGCAATAGCCGCACTCAGCGTAGATTGCGTGACAAAGCAGGCATCTGCGGCTTTGGTGAAGTGCTTATGCTCTGCTACGGCACAGAGATATTTGAGCTGTTTAATAGATGGAGACATAGTCGAATCTTAATCGAAAAAAACGATGGCGGCACTCGATAAATTCAATTTGAGTGTTGCACGAGCATCACCTAGACTGCCAATCTATTCACGGAAGGTCATCTAGGCACCGTGTTTAATCGTTATCCTGTCGAAGCATAGCTAGACACGCTTTATTTGCAAATGAAATTAGGAGAACACCATGTCACTAAAAGGTTCAAAGACCGAAGAGAACTTGAAGGCAGCCTTCGCGGGCGAATCTCAAGCCAACCGCCGCTACCTCTATTTCGCACAGAAAGCCGATGTAGAAGGCTACAACGACGTTTCAGCGCTCTTCCGCTCTACTGCTGAAGGCGAAACTGGGCACGCGCACGGCCACCTCGAATACCTCGAGGAAGTAGGCGATCCTGCAACTGGCATGCCTATGGGCGGCACAGAGGAGAACCTCAAGTCGGCTGTAGCGGGTGAAACCCACGAGTACACAGACATGTACCCTGGTATGGCAAAAGACGCACGCGACGAAGGCTTCGATGAGATCGCCGATTGGATGGAGACTCTTGCCAAGGCAGAGCGCTCGCATGCAAACCGTTTCCAGAAAGCATTGGACTCGCTGAACGACTAAGACGTCTTCCTATGTCTAACAGCTCCTCGGGCCCGAGGAGCTGTTAGCGTCGCATGCTGCGACAGAGTCCGAAAGAGCCCGAAAGAATCGAGCTCGCCCAACAAAACAAGCAACCCGCATTTACATGGAAGAAGATCGCGCACAGGATCTTTCGGAGTATGGCTATGGCTAACGAAGGTAGAGAAGGCGGCCTCGACGCCCCCACTCGGCATCCCCTTAATCAGAACGATCCAACCTTTTGGGACGAAACCGATCTCAACAAGGAACTCGAGCGTGTCTATGACATCTGCCATGGTTGCCGCCGCTGCGTCAGCCTCTGTAATGCGTTTCCTACGCTTTTTGACCTTGTCGATGAAAGCCCGACGCTCGAAGTCGATGGGATCGACGTTGCGGATTACAACAAAGTAGTCGATCAGTGCTACCTGTGCGATCTTTGTTATCTAACAAAATGCCCCTACGTACCGCCTCACGAATGGAACGTTGACTTCCCTCACCTCATGCTGAGGGCAAAAGCGATTAACTTCAAAAAAGGCGACACAAAATTCCGCGACAGCATCATCACCAGTACTGACATGATCGGTAAGGTTGCTTCGTTGCCGGTTGTGAACACACTCGTCAATGTCGGTAACAAAACAGCGCCGGTACGCGCGCTGCTCGATAAAACTCTGGGCATTCATAAAGACGCTAAATTGCCCCCGTACACCACCAAGCCTTCTCGGAAAACACACGGCGCGCGAATTTTCGACCCTAAAAAAGCCGCAGAGGCCGCAGCGAAAGCGCCGGAAAATCAAGCTGCGGAGACGACCCAACACGAACGCGTCACGTTGTTCACAACGTGCTACTGCAACTACAACGAGCCCTCGATTGCAGATAGCGTCATAAAAGTACTTGAACATAACGGCGTGGGTGTTGATCTTGCGGCTCGCGAGCATTGCTGCGGCATGCCGAAACTTGAGCTTGGCGACCTGAAGAC